>DASUFM010000154.1:0-4221 GCA_036274535.1 Blastocatellia bacterium | reverse complement strand
CTCGACCCTCAAACGGCGCGCAATCTGGAAATCTTTCAGGGCTGGGATTTCACCGGCGGCCAGCCGACGGGGTCGCTGGTTTCGACGATTGACCTGACAGTAACGCCGATGGGCGGGCGGCGGTTGCGAAGGTGGCTGCGGCATCCGCTGCTGGACATAGTCGAATTGCGCGCAAGGCAGGACGCGGTCGAATGGTTTTTCAAACGCGACGGCCTGCGGGAAAAAATCCGCGCCGGGCTGAATGAAATCCTCGACATAGAGCGGCTGCTCGGGCGCGTTCGGCGGAAGATCGCCGCGCCGATGGAACTGGTCGCGCTCGCGCGCAGCCTCCGCGCCGTCGCGCCGATTCGCTTCACGCTCGAAAAACAGAAGGCCCCCGACGATTTCATCAGAACTTTGAAGGACTGCGATGACATCGTCAGTTACGTCACGGGCGCCATCACCGAACGCCCGCCTTCCGAAATAGAGCGCGGCGCCGTTATACGCGCGGGGTTTTCAGAAGAGCTCGACGAGCTGCGCGCCGTGCTGGCGAACGGAAAAGATTTTCTGGCGAAGTTAGAGGCGCGCGAACGCGAGCGCAGCGGAATAAGGTCGCTCAAGGTCGGCTACAACAAGGTCTTCGGTTATTACATCGAAATCACGAAGACAAACCTGAAGCTCGCGCCCGGCGATTACATACGCAAACAGACGCTGACGAACGCCGAACGCTTTTTCACCCTGGAACTGAAAGAGCATGAAACGACGATTGCCAACGCCAGCGAGCGAATCGTCGAACTGGAAACCAATCTATACCGCCAGGTCTGCGCCAAAATCAGCGGCCACGCCGACCGCATCGCCCAGGTCGCCGCGGGTGTCGCGCACATAGACCTTTGCGCGGCGCTGGCCGAATGCGCGGCGCGTTACAACTACGTCAGGCCGGAATTGAACGAGGGAGGCCGGATTGTGATCAGCAACGGCCGCCATCCGATGATCGAGCAGCGGCTGTCAGACTCGGGGGCCGAGGCCGTACGAAGCTTCGCGGCGAATGACACTCGGCTTTCCAGCGCCGGCGCCGTGAATGGAAACGCTGACGGCGGGCCGCAGATCATGCTGCTGACCGCGCCGAATATGGCCGGGAAATCTGTCTATCTCAGACAGGTCGCGTTGATCTGTCTGCTGGCGCAGGTCGGCGCCTTCGTCCCCGCGGAGACAGCGAAACTCGGCGTCGTAGACCGCATTTTCACCCGCGTCGGGTTGCACGATTACACGCTGCGCGGCCATTCGAGCTTCATGGTGGAAATGATCGAAACCGCCCATATCCTGAATCAGGCGACCGAGCGAAGCCTGATCCTGCTCGACGAGGTGGGGCGCGGGACTTCGACCGCCGACGGATTGTCAATCGCGCGCGCGGTGATCGAATTTCTGCACAACAACCCGCGAGTGGCGGCCAAGACGCTGTTTGCGACGCATTACCACGAATTGACCGACGCGGCTGATTATTTGCCGCGCGTGCGGAACTTCCATCTGGCTGTCGAAGAGAAGGGAGGCGAGGTGCGTTATCTGCACAGGGTCGAGCCGGGGCGCGCCGAAAAGAGCTTTGGCATATACGTGGCGCAACTGGCGGGATTGCCGAAACCGGTAATCCGCCGCGCCACTGAATTGCTGGACAATCACAACGGCGCGGCGGAGAAAACATCGGCGGCGAAAGCGAAAAACGAGTCGCCGGCCGAAACTCCGAATGGAAGCGTAAAGGCCGCGCTCGAAACTCTCGCCGCTCTCGACATCAATCAACTCAGCCCGGTCGAGGCGTTGACCAAGCTTTACGAACTGCAGCGGCGCATAACGGCGCGGCCCCTTTCCGTCAGCCTTTCATCGAAATAACCTCGGAGCCGCCCAGCGAATCGAGGTTGAGTTTGAGGTTCCACTTCTCGTTCGACTTGAGCATCTTCTCCCAGGTCACCTCGCGGCCTGAATAAGCCGCCATTCGACCGAGGATCGTGGTCAAAGTAGTCTCGGCGCCCTGTGCAGCCTCATTGTGGAACTGGCCGGATTTTATGCTTTCGACCAGCGCCTTCATTTTGGTCTCGACCGCCAGCCCAAGGTTGACTTTGCCTGTGTCTATCTTGTCGCCTGTCTTCTGGCCCTCCTTGACCTGATTGAGAATGATTGACGCCGGACCGCTCTGGTAGGACTCGGCGGCGCCGTTCACGCCGAAGAATCGCTCGCCCTGCTTGCGGTAGCCCTTGTTGCGGAACTGGTTCGAATTGAAGCTGACGTGAACGTCGTTAGGGTAGACGTATGTCAGGATGTAATGGTCGCTGGTCAGGTAGTCGGCCGGGATGCCGTCGACCTGTTTGCGCATCGCGCGCCCGCAGATACCCATCGCCTTCACCGGATGCGATTTCATCGCCCAGTTGACGATGTCGAGGATGTGGATGTTTTGTTCGACAATGATGTCGCCCGACAATGCGCGATCGAAGACCCAGTTGCGGATGCGCGCTTCGAGATCGGACATGCCGGGTTTATTCTGGCGTCCGAGGTCGTTCGTGTAATAGAAGCTCTGCCCAAGAACGATGTCGCCGATCTCGCCCGCATGGATGCGCTCGATCATCCCTCGATAACCTTCGTCGAAACGCTTCTGGAAGCCGACGTGAAGACTGACCTTGCCCTGAGCCTTCTTGCCGATGGCGATCACACGCTGGCATCCCTGAACGTCGGTCGCGACCGGCTTCTCGCAGTAAACGTGTTTGCCCGCGTTGACAGTGGCCTCGAGGTGCTCGGGGTGGAAATAAGGCGGGCTGGTGATCAGCACGACGTCCACGTCTTTCGATTGCAGGAGCTTTTCATACGCCCTGGGGCCTTTGAAGAGGTTGGAGGCTGAAACCTTCGCGCGGCCCTTCTCTTCGGATATCTTATCGAAATGGGCGCGCGTCGAGATCACGCGGTCCTCGAACATGTCGGCCAGCGCCGTAATGCGAACGTCGGTGGCGTTGAGGAAATCGGCGCCGTCTGAATTGCCGCGCCCGCCGCAGCCGATGACGCCGAGTCCGAGCGACGAATTGGCCTGTGAGCCGAAGGCGATGGCAGACGGCACAATCAACAGCCCCGCGCCCGCCGCCGCACCGGTTTTGACGAAGTCACGCCGCGTCCGAGCCTGTTTGCCGTCGCTCGCCGAAGGCCGTTTAGTTTGTAGTTTAGTCGAAGTCTCTTTTTTCATATCTGTTCTCCAATGATAAATAGCGGTTGTCATGCAGCCGTTGCGAGCGGCTAAGAGAATGTTTCTTAGTGATGTTCGGAATTTGCGCGCCGCAGGCCACGATAGCCGGCCTGCACTGGTAAATACGGCTTTTCGTTCCCCGGTCGTTTCAGGATTTCGGTTAAAAAGCGGATTCGGCGCGCGTTGATTCTAAATCAGACAACGCGAAATTGGGTCAGTGCCGCGACCGGTAGGGAGCGTCGCAGGCGCATTGTTCACGCTCTCTACCGGTCGTGGTACTGACTCGGCGCGCCAATCTTTCCTGCGCTGGTTCTAGTACGCGCAGATCAATGATATAATTTCGGCGCTTCATTCATCCACTATTTACCAATCTAGCACGAGGTTTGCCATGAAAAAAATCGCCGTCATGTTTTTGACATCGGCTCTGGTTACGACAGGCCTGGCGCAGGATCAATCGAAACCTGCGCGTCAGAACGAGAAGGCCGCCGGAGCCGTTCAAATCGTGGAAGTCCTGCTTGACGTCGTTGTCAAAGACAAACGCGGACGCGCCGTGACGGACCTTTCGGCCGCCGATTTCGAGATATTCGAGGACGGGGCGAAACAGCCGGTTGAATCATTCAGGCTGATCACGCGCAATTCGACTGGCGAATCCGGCCGGGTCGACTCCGCAGTCCCGGAGACGGCTTCGGCGCCGGCGAACGCGACTCCTTCGTCTCCCGCGAAACCGGTCCCGGCGTCGAACTCTGACCCAGGCGCGAGCGTCGTCGCCATCGTCTTCGACCGTCTGTCGCAGGACGCTCGCAAACGCGCCCATGACGCCGCAATGAGCTACGTTGGCGGAGATTCCGGCCTGAACAACTTCGTCGGTGTCTTCGCCATCAACCTTTCGGTCAGCACCGTTCAGAACTACACGACTGACATCGGTCTGGTGAAAAAGGCGATTGAAAAGGCCGGGGGGATGGCCCCGGCCTCGTTCGAGTCGAAGACCATCGATTCGGGATCGGCCATCGCCGCCGGGCAGCGTG
>DASUFM010000153.1:0-8430 GCA_036274535.1 Blastocatellia bacterium | reverse complement strand
ATGATCGATTCGTCCGTCTGGCGAAACGCCGACTGAATCAATCGCTCATTGCACAGCAGGTTGGAATGCGAGACCATGACGCCTTTGGGCGCGGCCGTGGAGCCGGAAGTGTATTGCAGAAAGGCCAGGGTGGATGGATCTATCTCGGGCTCGCGCCACTCTTCGGCCAGCTCGCCGGCCAGCGTATCCGTCGCGATCCAACGCAAGGCCCGTATCTGTTCATTGTCCCTGATGAACGGCTCAAGCCGCGATAGAACGGAAGCCGCAGTCAACGCCACTGAAGCCCGGGCATCGGCAAGATTGGTTTGCAGCCGCGACATATGACGCCTGACGCGAGGCGGATAGGCCGGAACCGCTACCGCCCCCGCATACAGGCAGCCAATGAAAGCGGCGATGAATTCCAACCCCGACGGGTAGAGCAACAACACGCGTTCTCCCGCCGCATCCAACGCCGCCAGTTGGGCGCCGATGGCTCGCGCGCGGCGGTCCAGTTCGCCATAGGTCAGTGAGCTTCGCTCCGCTTCCCCGTCGCCCAGATAAGAACAGGCCAGCCGCATGGGATGCTCGGACGCCCGCCGGCGGAGCAATTCAACAAACGTCCGATCCTCTTGAGGCCTGGAAGCCGAAGAAACCTTCATCTCCGCAACTCCTGAATATCAGATGAAGGCGATCCGTCATCACCCGTATCGCCTATTTCCCGCAACATCATCTCCTCGATCATGACGGCCATCTCCGCAATCGTTGGCGCCATGAAGATACTGCCCAGTGGAATCTCCATATCCAGATTCTTACGCAGACGGGCGATGATCTGCGTCGCAAGCAGGGAATGGCCGCCGACCTCGAAGAAATTATCAAACACGCCGATGCGTTTGCGCCCCAACACCTCTTCCCATACGTCCACAATCATCTCTTCAAGCGGCGTGCTCGGCTCAACATAAGTGTCCGTGGCGCCCAGCGTCTCCGGGTCGGGCGCGGGCAGCGCTTTTCGATCGACCTTGCCGTTCGGCGACAGCGGAAAGGCGTCGAGCATGATAAAGGCAGCCGGCAGCATGTAGGCTGGAAGGTGTTCTCTGACCTGTTGCTGCAACTCCTGAACGGACGGCGGCGCGGATTGGGACGGAACGATGTAGGCGACCAGACGCTTTTCGCCGAGGGCGCTCTCATGTGGCGTTACCAGAGCTTCGCGCACGCCTTCGTGGCTGGTCAGCACGCTCTCTATCTCCTCCGGCTCGATGCGGAAACCACGCACCTTGACCTGATAATCCATACGCCGCAGGAATTCGACATTCCCATCCGGCAGATAACGGGCCAGATCGCCAGTCTTGTAAAGACGCGCTCCTGGTTGATGGCTGAACGGATGCGGGATGAACTTCGCGGCCGTCAACGCCGGCTGATTCAGGTAGCCTCTGGCCAGCGCCGGCCCTCCCACATGGAGTTCGCCCGCGACTCCAACCGGAACGGGTTGCAGGCTGCGATCCAGAATGTATATCTCCGTATTGGCAAAAGGCCGCCCGATTGGCGCCATCTTTTCCGGCGGCAACTCGATCTCCGTTTTCTCAAAATAGGAGCTATCGATGGTCGCTTCCGTCAAACCATAGGAGTTGATCAAACGGGTATTTGGTCCACATAATCGCCGGATCCGCTCCATCTCTTTGACATAGAAGGCGTCGGCGCCGGCGACGATCAGGCGCATGAAATCTAGCGACTGCCCCGTTTCTTCCAGGTACCCGGCCAGATTGCGCAATACCGCCGGGACAATCTCGACTCCCTCGACAGCCTCTCTGCGCATAAGTTCGTAAAGTTCCGGCGCGGACAAAAGGAATTCTCCGGGCGCGATGACGAGCCTGGCTCCCGTGCACAGCACACGCGTCAAATCGCCGCTGAAGACATCGAAAGCGAAACTGGCCACCTGAAGCTGTGTCTTGATCCTCGCGCTGAGCGAATAAGCTTTCTCCCACGCGTAGAAAGCGTTGACCAGCGAGTTATGCCGGACCATCACGCCGCGGGGTCTCTGTGTCGAGCCAGATGTGTAAATCACGTACGCTAGATTTTCCGGCGCCACGTTACAAATGGGATTTTGCGCGCTGGCGCCGGCCAGCGCCTCCATATCGGCATCCAGGCGCAAGACGCGCACATGATTAGCGCGCGCTCCAAGGCTCTGAGCGGTGGCGGCGGGTAAGCTCTGGACCAGGCGATGCTGAGTCAATAACCATGAAGCCTGGGAATCTTCCATCATGAATAACAAACGCTCGCGCGGATATGAGGGGTCCAACGGCACATAGGCGCCGCCGGCCTTCAGCACGCCGAGGGCGCCCAGGACCATTTCGACCGATCGTTCCACACAAATGCCGACGCGCGTTTCCGGCCCCACACCATTGGCCCGCAGGTAATGCGCCAGTTGATTGGCCCGCGCATTCAACTCACCATAGGTTAAACGCGTTCCCTCAAAGATCACGGCTTCGGCCTCCGGCTGGCGGGCGGCCTGCGCCTCAAACAATTGTTGAACAAATCTCCCCGCCGGATAGTCCTGTTTGTTCGCATTCCACTCGGCGAGCAACTGTCGCCGTTCGGCGTCGCTCAGCAGCGGCAACTGGCGCAAACGACCATCCGGATCGGCCACAACGCTTTCTAATAACAAGACAAAGTGCCCGATCAGACGCTCGATAGTGGATGACTCAAAAAGGTCTGTGCTGTAATCCAACCAGCCGGCGAGCCCAACCGGCCCCTCCCACATCCACAAAGTCAGATCGAAGTTCGCCCGCCCGGGGTCCGACGCTTCGACCGGACTGAATTTCGTCTGCGCCGCCTGAACTTCGGCCTGCGGCATGTTCTGCATTACGAACATCACCTGAAACAGGCTCGTGCGGCTCGCGTCGCGTTCAGGACGCAATGCCTCCAACACCATTTCAAAAGGCGTGTCCTGGCGCATGTACGCTTCGAGCGCCACCCGGCGAGTCCGCCCCAGCAATTCGCGGAATGTCGGATTGCCCGAAAGGTCGGTGCGGAAAACCAGGTTGTTGATGAAGAAGCCAATCAGCGGTTCGGTTTCCGCATGGTTGCGGTTGGCGATGAAAGAGCCGACGGATATATCCTCCTGATCGCTGTAACGCGACAGCAAGACCTGCCACGCGGACAAAAGGACCATAAAGAGCGAGGCCCCCTCGCGGCGAGCGAGCGCCTGAATCGCTGAAGACAGCTCGGAGCTTAAGCGGATATTCGCGCGAACGCCGCGAAAACTCTGCACGGGCGGCCGAGGCCTGTCCGTCGGAAGTTCCAGGGCTGGAGCGCCGTCCAGCTGCCGCTTCCAGTAGTCCAACTGCCGCTCCAGCGCCTCACCCCGCAACCATGACTGCTGCCACGCCGCATAGTCCGCATATTGAATAGTCAGATCGGGGAACGGCGACGGACGGCCATTGGTGAACGCGTCATAGAGCGTGACCAGTTCTTTAACCAGCACGCTCAGAGACCAGCCATCGGACGCGATATGATGCACCGTAAGCGACACTATGTGGTCATCCGCTCCGAGCCTGATCAATCCAACCCGCAATACGGGGCCCTTCGCCAGATCGAACGGGCGCCGCGCCTCTTCCGTCGTCAATCTGAAAGCGTCTTTCTCGCGCTCTTCTTCTCCCAGATGGCTGATGTCCGTTACAGAAACTTTTACTTCGAATGGGGGCTGGATGATCTGCGCTGGGCGATCGCCATTCATGACGTAAACCGTGCGCAAAACCTCATGCCGCCGCACAACCTCCGTGACGGCTCTCTCCAATGCGCCGTGGTCCAGGACGCCTCGCAGGCGCACCGCCTTCGGTATGTTGTAAGCGCCGATTCCGGGTTCCATCTGTTCCAGGAACCACTGCCGTTGCTGCGCGTAAGAAAGCGGCAACGGCGCGCCGACACTGCTCACCCGCTCGATCGCCGCCGGTTTGACCTGTTCGCTGTTCGCCCGCCTCAACCTGAGCAACAATAATTCACGCTGCTTCGGCGACAGGTCCTCGACGCCCACTGTCGGATCGCTCATTTAATCCGCCCCCTTAACAAGCTGTTGCTTTTCGGCCTCCAACAACGCGGCCAGGTCCTCATCTGATAGATGTTTGATCTCATCTGACATACGCGCCAGTACATCGGAACCGATGGACTCGAGCTGTTTCTGCTCGATGATGATCGCCAATCCGGCCACTGTCGGCGCGTCAAAGGCGTTGCGAAGCGGCAATTCGACGCTGAAGGCCTTGCGCACTCTGGAAACCAGCAACGTCGCCAGCAGGGAGTGACCGCCCAGCTCGAAAAAGTTGTCATGCACTCCCACATGCTCCACTCGCAAAACCTCGCGCCAAATCTCGACCAATATCTCTTCCGTGGGCGTCCGCGCGCCGACCAGTTCCCTGGCGCCGTCTCTCGCCTCTTTCGTGACCTCCGGCAACCGTCCTCGGTCCACCTTACCATTCGGCGTCAGCGGCATCGCCTCCAACTCCACATACGCTCCTGGCCTCAGGTGCTCCGGCAACCGCTCCTGCGCATACCCTCGCAACTCCTTTATCGATCCTTCCCCCCGCAGTCGCCACACTATATAAGCGACCAGTTGCAGCTCACCCTGACGGTCAGGGCGGGCGACGACCACGGCCTGTTCGACGCGTGGATATTCTTCGAGGATAACTTCGATCTCGCCGGGTTCAATGCGAAAGCCGCGTATTTTGAGTTGCTGATCGACGCGGCCGAGAAACTCGATGGAGCCGTCGTGGCGGAAGCGAGCGCGGTCTCCGGTGCGATACACGCGCTGGCCGGGTTGTGTCGCGTACGGGTCGGGAAGAAATCTTTCGGCGGTCAGATCCGGGCGGTTTAAATATCCGCGCGCCACCCCTTCGCCGCCAATATAACTCTCCCCCGAAATACCGACCGGCGTGGGTTGCAGATACTCGTCAAGGATCCTTATCTGCGTATTTGCAATGGGCCGGCCGATCGGCACTGTCTCGCCCGGTTCGGTCAGCGCATGCGTGGTTGACCAGATCGTCGTCTCGGTCGGGCCATACATATTATGTATCTCTCCGGGCAGAATTTCGCGCAGATTGTTAGCCAGCGCGACAGGCAGAGCCTCTCCTCCCAGGAAAAGCTTGCGCAGTTTCTGGAGTTTGCCGAGAGTTTCCGGTTCGACGCTCAACATACGCATAAGCGACGGCGTGCATTGCAGATGCGTGACGTGACGTTTATCGATCCAGGCCACCAACGAATTATCTTCGGCATTCTGCTTCTCATCCGGCCGCGCATTACTGAGCGCCCGAAGCCGGTCAAGGTGCGGGAGACTGGCCAACACCCGATCTTTCTCGACGCCGAAATCTATCAGACATGCGACCTCATCGACGCCGATCGTCTTCAGACGGTTGATCGTCAGAAGACAGCTTTCCGGAGTTCCCATGAGCGCGCTTGTCTCAAAATAACGATTAAAGGCATGGGCCAGCAGCGCATCCACATCGTCTTCCGTAAACTCTTCTGAGCGAGAGCCTACGCCGAGGCTTTGCGCCAACTCTTTGGTCAGACTCAGAGAACTTTTCAAATAAGCCGTAAAGGGTTCCCTGACGGTATCGCGCACATATTCCATATCGCTCTCGACGAAGGTGTGCAGCATCAAAGTGACGTAACCGTCGCCGGGATGGCCATTCTCGCGCCAGGCGGTTCTGTAGATTTCAAGTTTTCCCTTCAGCTCGTCTATGCTTTGAGTGAGGAGGTGCGTGAGCAGGCCGGCGCCCATGGCGCCGGCGCGGCGGAAGGTTTCGGGTCCGCCGGCCGCCGTGATCCAGATGGGAAGTTCCTGCTGGACCGGACGCGGGAGCGTCTGTATTTCAATCTCGCCGCCCGCGCCGTTCTTGCGTTTGATCTTATCGCCGCGCCAGAGCTGGCGCACCACTTCAATATCGCGGTACATGACCTCATGGCGCCGGCCGTAGTTCTCCGGCCGGAAAGCGAAATCGTTGGCGTGCCAACCTGAAGCGAAAGAGACGGCCACGCGTCCCCTGGAAAGGTTATCGACCACGGCCCATTCTTCCGCCACGCGAACCGGATCATGCAGCGGCAGGACGACGCTGCCCGCGCGAAGTTGAATGTGCTTGGTGATGGCGGCCAGGGCCGCGGTAATCACGGAGGGATTCGGATAAATTCCGCCAAAGGCATGGAAATGGCGTTCAGGCGTCCACACGGCGGAAAAACCATGCTGATCGGCAAACCTCGCTCCTTCAATGAGCAGGTCGTAAATGTCTTCACCCGACGCCCGATCGTTGCTGGCGAAATACATCAAACTGAAATCGATTTTTCGACTGGAAACCTCGTCCGGAATTCCGGCTAACTGAAATGTCTCGCGCTGGTCTCCCAGGATCACGACCTCAAAGCCGCGCGTCAGCGTCCAAAAGATTTCCAGCACGGAAATATCGAAGGAGATGCTGGTCACGGCCAGCCAGACTCCCGGCTGATCGCCGCCGATAACGTCATCCATCCCGGCAAAAAAGTTCATGAGATTTCTGTGGGAAATCATCACTCCCTTCGGCCGCCCCGTCGAGCCCGACGTATAGATCACATACACCACACTCTCACTTCCCGCGCCCTGCTCCTCCAAACTCGCATCGCTCTCACTTCCAATTTCTCCACGCGCCTCCACTATGTCCACGACCTCCACTCCCACCATTCCCTCAAACGTCCTTCGGCCATCCCCGCCCGCCACCACCACTTTCACCCTGGCGTCCTCCACCATGTACCGCAACCGCTCACCGGGATAGCCAGGATCGAGCGGCACATAGGCGCATCCAGCTTTCACTATCGCCAGCAGCCAGACCACCATCTCCGCTGATCGATCGACGCACAAGCCCACCAGGCTCTCGGCGCCCACTCCACGGCGGCGCAGGAAGCGAGCCGCCTGATTGGCGCGGGCTTCAAGCTCGGCATAGGTGAGAGATTGGTCGTGGGAGATGAGAGCGGTCGCCTGCGGCGATCGCGCGGCCTGGAGGGAAAAGAGCTGGCCCAGCGAGGAAGCATGCGGAAAGGGGCGAGCGGTCAGGTTCCAGCCATGGATGATCTGGTCGAGTTCGGAGGGAGAGAGCAGAGGGAGAGAGTAGATTGGCTGGTCGGGGTTGGCGCCGACGCCTCCAAGCAAGGTCAGGTAATGCCCGATCATCCGCTCGGCGGTCGCCTTCTCGTACAATTCCAGGTTGTACTCCAGCATGCCGGCAATAGCGTCCTGTCCTTCCACTAGCGAAAGCGTCAGATCGAACTTCGAGGTCCCACTATCGCTGCTCAGATTTCTCATCCGCAACGCCCCGGCGCCGTTTGCCGTCTCGCGCTGCGCCGCCGCCGTCTGCAATATAAACATGACCTGGAAGAACGGCGAATGGCTCATGTTTCTATCCGGCTGCAGCTCTTCGACCAGTTTCTCAAACGGCAAATCCTGATACGCGTAGGCCGCTAGACACACTTCCCTGACTTGCCCCAGAAAACCGCGAAACGTCTCCTTTGGATCGATCTTCGCCCGCAGCGCCAGGGTGTTCAGAAAAAAACCGATCAGCGGCTCGGTCTCCTCCCGTTTACGGCCGGCGATGGGCGTCCCGACGACTATGTCTCGCTGCCCCGAATAGCGATATAGCAGCGCATCGAACACACCCAGCAGAGCCATAAACGTGGTTACTTTCTCCTGCTGGCAGAGTTTTTTGATCTGTTGCGCCAACTCCGCCTCGACCACCAGCGGCAGCCAACTGCCGCGAAAGCTCTGCACCGGCGGGCGAGGTCTATCGGTCGGCAACTCCAAAACCGCGGGCGCTCCGTCCAGCTGCTCCCGCCAGTATCCCAGTTCCTTCTCCAATACCTCCCCTACCAAATACTCCCGCTGCCATATCGCATAATCCGCATACTGGATCGGCAGATTCGGAAGCGGTGACGGCCGTCCTTGCGCATAAGCTTCATAGAGGATGGTCATCTCGCGCAACAGGATGTTCATCGACCATCCGTCCGAGACGATATGATGCATCGTCAGCAACACCACATGGTCTTCCGCCCCAAGACGCAGCGCCTGGACCCGCAGGAGCGGGGCTTGACCGAGGTCAAAAGGTTTTTGCGCCTCTTCGACGATGCGGCGTGAGACTTCGGCTTCGCGCTCGGTCTCCGGGAGGCCGCTCAGATCGTGCACGACGACGCGCGCTGGCTGGGCGGGCGCGACGATCTGCGCCGGCTGATCGTCAATCATCGCAAAGGTTGTACGCAGCGCTTCATGGCGTACGAGGATTTCGCTGATCGCCCGCTCGAACGCCTGTAGATCAATCGCTCCATCCAGGCGCGCCGCCGCCGGGACGTTGTAAGACGCGCTGCCGGGATTGAATTGATCCAGGAACCACAAACGCAGTTGGGCGAATGACAGCGGCAATGGCTCCCCTTCCTTACTTCGCCGCTTGATCCGCT
>DASUFM010000152.1:0-2095 GCA_036274535.1 Blastocatellia bacterium | reverse complement strand
AATGTCGCGGCGCGCTCTGGCGTAGTCAGCCTTGATGAATTCGGACGGCTGCGAAATCTCGAACGCCCCGCGCCGCGCGGCGCTGATGCGAATCGGCATAATGAATGAATAAACCTCACTATCGCCGCGACGACGCACGATCTCGACCGGCTCTCCCGTCGCAATCACTCGCTGAGCATCCGGACTTTCGACAATTTTCCCGGCCGCCAGAGGGTTGGGAAACATGGCCACGCGGCCATTTTCGTCAAACAGAATGACGCTGAAGACTCTGGGATTTTCACTCAATCGGTCAATCAGCCGCTGCGCGTCGCCAACCCGCCCGGCGCGGTAGCTGTCTTCCAGGGTAAGCTGCAGCGTAACGGCATGAGCTTGCAACTCGTTCCGCAGGGCGCGGGCTAGAATCTCCTGACGCTGCCCCAGGATGAAATAACCGCCCAACGCCATCACCATACCCACGGCTATGGTCAGAAGTAAAATCAATCTGGCGCTCAGGCTCATACGGCGTGTCTTTCCGTCGAGCGGCGCATCGGCGGATTTTCCATCGCGGCGCGTTTTTACGGCATTAAGCAAATTTCTCTGCAAGTTTCCCGCCATACGCATGAGGCGCGTTTTATATGGCCTTCAGAGATTCCAATATCCCAGATTGCCACATTTGAAAAAGTGAACTCACGGCCTGAAGAATTCTTCTTCACATCATAGGCATCATAAATCCGCAGTATTACGCTTTCCAGCGGCTGCGGCGCATGGCTTGTAATTGAGCGATCTGCAGCGCATCCAAGCCTGGTATGGACTGACTACGCTTAGGATTTTCAGCCACAGGAGGAAAATATCGAGTGACAGTCAATTACACCGTTGTCCAATGGCTTGCGCCGGTTCTCCATGATCCTGCGCTCGCGAATTCGCCGACTAATTCCTTGTGAAGCGTGAGTTCATCAAGGGCTTCACGAACGTTACCGGCGGGAGAGGATCGAAATTCCCTTCCCGATCAGGACCATTCGTACCAAAGAGAGCGAAAGATCAAGGGGAGAGCTTGAAGGATAAGACAACGACAACTGAGACGCGCATCCCGGCGGCCACTTACCGCCTGCAGTTCAATTCGCGGTTTACTTTCGAGCAGGCCGCAGGGCTGGTGGATTATCTATACGACTTGGGCGTCAGCGATTGTTACGCCTCGCCGCTCCTCGCGGCGAGGACCGGCAGCCCACACGGGTATGACATTACCGATCATTCGAAAATCAATCCGGAAATCGGCTCTGAGGAAGAGTTCGCCGAGTTCGCGCGGCGCCTCGGCCGGCGCGGAATGGGTTTAATAATGGAAAGCGTCATTACCACGCTCGGCCATTTGCCGCGACGAGACGAGACCTCCCCCGAAATGGTCAGGGAGCGCCAGCGCGAGAAGGAGATCATCAAGCGGCGGTTAGATCTGCTGCTGACGGAATGTGACGTCGCGCGGCGCGCCATGGACAACTCGCTGCGCGATCTGAACGGGACGAAGGGGACGCCGGAAAGCTTCGACCGGCTCGAGCGTCTGCTGTCCGACCAGGCCTACCGGCTCTGCTTCTGGCGCGTCGCCGCCGACGAGATCAATTACCGGCGTTTCTTCGACATCAACGAACTGGCAGCGATACGCGTGGAAGACCTGCAGGTCTTCGCCGCCGTCCACGAATTGATACCGCGCCTCATCGAACGAGGACCAACCGCTTCCTCAGGTCGTTTGCCGAATTCCACGCCCAAATCGCCCGAGCCGGGATGTACAACTCACTGGCCCAGACGCTGCTCAAGATCACCTCGCCCGGCGTACCCGACTTTTACCAGGGAACGGAGCTTTGGGATTTCAAACTGGTGGACCCTGACAATCGCCGCCCGGTCGATTTCGCGAAGCGGCGTGAGGCGCTCGCTTCATTGCCGGCGGACGACGATGGCGATCCGGCGGAGTTCGTCAGCGGGCTCATCGCCAACCCACGTGACAGTCGGATCAAACTCTACCTGACGAGCCGCGCGCTCCGCTTACGCCGCGCCCGCCAGGCGTTGTTCGCCGAAGGGGACTATCTGCATCTTGCCGCACGCGGGCAGAAGGAGAATCACGTCATAGCCT
>DASUFM010000151.1:0-2747 GCA_036274535.1 Blastocatellia bacterium | reverse complement strand
ACACTTACGCGGAGTTGGGCACGCGTTCCTTCACTCCCTACCGCGGCCACATGTACGAGTGGTTCGTGCAGGATTCCTGGAAAGTAACTCCGAAACTGCGTGTTGAAGGCGGTGTGCGGCACTCGATCATTCAGCCGTACTACAGCCTCTGGCGCAACATGCTGGTCTTCGATTCGAAGTACTATGATCCGAATAACACCGTGGTCCTGGACCCTGCCACTGGGAGTGTTGTTTCCGGCACCCTGCAGCAGCGTTACAACGGCCTGGTGTTTCCCGGTGACGGCTTCACGGATGCGGCAAAAGGCGACGGCCGCGTGCCGATCGCCAATACGGGCCAGTTCGATTTCCTATTCCGCAACGGAGCTGAAGGCAAATCGTATTCGGACCTCAATGTGTTGAACACTTTCCAGCCGCGTTTCGGCTTCGCCTACGCGTTCAACGAAAAGAACGTGCTACGCGGCGGCGCGGGACGATTTCTGACACGCCTCGGTGTCAGCGATTCCGTCTTCCTGGGCGGCAACCCGCCGTTGCAGCCGTCGGTTTCGGTCAGTTTCGGCGACGTCGACAATCCCGGCGGGGCCAGCGGCGTCAACTTCCCGCTGACGATCACCACGCAGGACAGGAATTTCCGCGCGCCGGAAGCGTGGACGTGGAATCTGACCTTCGAGCGTGAGGTTGCCTGGAACACGACGGTCGAAATCGGCTACGTTGGCCGGCGCGGCCTGTTCGGCCAGCGCGAACGCAACATAAACCAGTTGCCGGTCGGCGCCAGGTTCAACAACCCCGGCGTCAACGTTGACGCGCTGCGTCCCTACAAGGGCTTCGCCGTCATCCGCACCACCGGCAATGAGTCGAATTCGTTGTACAACGGCCTGCAGATCAGCGCAAATCGCCGATTTACTGGCGGTTTCAGTTTCGGCGGAGCTTACACGTACTCGAAAGTGTCCGACGCCATGTCGGCGCAACGCGACGTTATTCCGAACGCGTACGACGCCAGCAATCTGTGGGGACCGGCCGACTATGACCGCCGCCACGTGCTGGTGCTCAACGCGATCTTTGAATTGCCTATCTTCAAAGACCGCTCGAAGCTGACGGGCAAACTGTTCGGAGGATGGACGCTTACGGCTGTGTCGCAGATGCAGACCGGCACGCCCTTCAGCATCAGAACCGGTGATGATTTCGCCGGACTCGGCACGGGCAGCGGCAGCCAGTATTGGGTCGTCAAGGGTGATCCGACTCTGAGTGACAGTGAAAAGGGTTTCTCCGACGCCTCGAACCCGAATAACTTCTGGTTCGACCCGACTGTCTTTTCCGCGCCCGCCAATGGCACGATCGTGACTGACCGCGTGCGCAACCTCATTTACGGCCCGGGCTTCCAGAACCATAATCTGGGCCTGTTCAAGGACTTCACCGTTACGGAAAAACAACGCATTACTTTCCGTTTCGAAGCCTTCAACTGGCTTAACCATCCTAACTGGAATGGACCAGAGACCAATCCGCGCAACGCCAACTTCGGTAAAATAACCGGCAAGGGCGGCAACCGCGAATTGCAGTTCGCGCTCCGCTATCAATTCTAAACTCGCCTCTCAAGGCGACTGCGGCCCGTCCGGTATTTCTACCGGGCGGGCTTTTTCTTTTTCTTTTCGATCTCAGCCGGAGTAAAATTTCCCGGCCCTCAGGTTATCTCTAAAAAGCGAAAGTAGGTCGAATGATTTACGCTATATTGATCGCCTGCACAATCACAATCACATCTTCGATCTCCGGCAAATCCCCGCAATCGTCCAATCCACCCGCGACTGAAAACAAGGCCTCCGCTGACAAACCTCCCGTCGAGATTCTCAACTATAAAATCTATCGCGAGTCTTACCCGATGCTCGATAGCCCTGGTCCAATGGCTGCTGAAAACGGCTCCATTCCGAGGCTGCCGAACCGCGCATCGTCGGATTCGCTCTCGACTAAAGAGCGAAGGCGGGAAGGCAGGACGGGTTCATCACATTCATATGAGCGAGGCGCCTACGGCCCCAATCTGTTTCAAGTCGTCATCAGGAATACCGGCGCCAAAACGATCGAAGTTATCGAATGGGATTTCCTGTTTACACACTGCGAAAACGACAAGTTCGTTCCGCGCTTCGATGTGACGACCAGGGTCAAGATCAAACCCGGCGGCAGAAAGACTCTCAAGAGCAAAATGCCCTTGGTCTCGGGCGGTTGTGTAATGCCCCAAAGCCTCATTGGCGAGCTACGGAAGCAAGAGAGGGTTTTGATAAAACGAATCGAGTATGTGGACGGGAGCGTATGGCGAAAGCAATAATTTAAAGCGATTGCGTATACGAATAAACCGTCGCGATTGGCCTGCAATGGTGGGACACAGCCAAACCTATCATTACTCACATCTTGACACGTTCTTAGCCCGCGGATGCGGGCGGCGGAATAAAGCCTGGGGTGGAGCGCGACAGCGCCGCAACCCCAGGTACGACGGAGAGTTAACACAACAGCCCGCGAAGCGGGCGACAGCTGTTGGCGCAGTGATGACGAAATGTCATATAACCAAAAGCTGCCGTCCGCTTCGCGGACTTGATGCGCGGTGACGCAATATTCCTGAAGTTCCGCTGCGCTCCACCCCAGGCTCTACTCTGCCGCCTGCTCCGCAGGCTAAGAGTGTGAACATCCATTTCGCGCGAACAACGTGGGTAAGGACAATTTTGCCAAATCGTCCCACTCCTGTTCTATATCCTTCTGTCTCACCT
>DASUFM010000150.1:0-7502 GCA_036274535.1 Blastocatellia bacterium | reverse complement strand
AGAACCCGAACAATATGGCCAATAACATATCCCTGGGCCTGATTGCGCTGGTGGGGTTCACTTTCGGCCGTAACAAAACTTCGCCATGGGTCAGGTATGTATCGGCGCCGCTTGCCGTAATAATGGCGGGCGCGATTTTCTATACCAGCTCGCGCGGCGCTCTGCTCGCTGTGGGGGGAGGTTTTGCGGCCTTCGCGATTCGAGGAACGACTTTGTGGGAGAAGACCAAAAGCCTGGTTATCGTCGTTGCGGTTCTTGGCGTATTGGTTTTGGCCGTCATGCATACGCCATCATTGGCCTCACGGTACAAGCGGTCAATGTATGAGAACAACATGGCGGGCCGAGAAAAGATATTTCCCGCAGCCTGGAACCTGTTCAAGGAAAAACCACTCATCGGATGGGGACCCATCGATAACATGTACGAACTGGGAAAGCGCGTGCAAATTTTCAAGGACGCCACTCTTTTTAAGAGATCGGATAGTAATAAAGGCGTTATGGATACTCACAATATGTTCCTGGACGCGCTGACTTCGACTGGGTTGTTTGGGACTATTCCTCTATACATTTACATTATTCTTTGCCTGTTGGCGGCATTGCGAGCGCGTCGTGGGTCTCAGGGGGCTTTACCGCTTGCCATGGTCGTCACAGTCATTCTGATAGACATGAGCGGTAACTGGATCGCCTCCAAACTCGATTGGCTCATGATGGCATATGCTCTGGTTAGCGCCAACTTCCTGTTCACTGTAAAACCACGCCTGGCGGCCGCCAAATATAGATCTTATGAGCCTTATAAGTCCCATTCAGGACGCTCCCAGGGATTTTCCGCATAAGCCTGGCATCAACGGCGCCCTCCGTGTCTTAACGATCACCAGCGAGTGGGTTACCACGGGGCATGGGGTTCCGTTTATCGCGCGCCAGGTGGAGTTTCTTCGACGCGACGGTATTGACGTAGAGGTCTTCGCCTTTCGCGGCGCCAAGAATCCGATCAATTACCTGAAGGCCTGGCGCCGATTGCGGCGTAAGCTCAAGCAGGAGCGATACGACCTGATCCATGCTCAATTCGGTCAGAGCGGGCTGCTGGCCTTGCCGAAGCGCATGCCTCTGGTAGTGACTCTTCGAGGAGATGACATTTTAGGCGTCAACCGCCCTGGCCGGCGGCCGGCGCTCCATGGCCGGTTGTTGCGGCAATTGAGCCGGCTGGTGGCGATGCGCTCCGATGCGGTGATCGTAGTGGCTGACCACATGCGGGCCCACGTCCCTTCATCAGCTCCAGTCTATGTCATCCCGTCCGGACTCGATTTTGGTTCTTTCAAACGCCTGCCGCAGATGGAGGCGCGGCGAAGGCTTGGGCTGCCGGAAGGCGAGCGGCTGGTCCTCTTCGCCTGCAATCCGGCGGATGAAAGGAAGCGATTCGATCTGGCCAGGCGGGCGGTGGAGATGCTCAATGAAAGATTGCCAGCAAAGTTGATCGTCGCCTGGGGCGTTCCTCACGCCGAGATCCCCGTCTATATGAGCGCATGCGATGTCTTCGTCTTCACGTCCAGCCAGGAGGGATCGCCGAATGTGGTGAAGGAGGCGTTGGCTTGCGATCTGCCGGTAGTCTCGGTCGCGGTCGGCGACGTCCGGCAGCGATTGGAAGGCGTAGAAGGTTGTGAGGTCTGCGTCGACGAGCGACCCGAAACCATTGCCGCCGCGCTTGAAAGAGCGCTCATGAGGGGCGGGCGGATCAAAGGCCGTGAAGCGGTCCAATGCCTGGACGAGGGATTGCTTACGAAGAAGGTGATTGACATATACCAATCGGTGGCCGGGAAGACGCCGGCGCTGGAGCGTAAAAAATAATATGAAGCTGTGCATAAATCGGCGGAGCCTTTGGAGTGCGGTAGCTCGGTACCGCTTTGGTAGTCTCTTTCGTTGTTGCGGCAATGATCGGGAAGTAGCCGCCTGGGCCTGTCGCTCCGACATTTCGTGGGAATCGGAGATGACTACCAAAGCGGTACCGAGCTACCGCACTCCAAAGGCTGCCGCCATCTCAATCGGTTGATTGGCTTCGACCTTAATTTGCACAAACCTCAAATAATATGTGTGGCATTGTAGGAGCCGTCAGTCTCGACGGAGCCCCCATCGATCTACAGGCGTTGCAGAGGATGAATGATCTGCAGGCGCATCGCGGCCCTGACGGCGAGGGCTTTATGCTCGGCTGGATTGAAGACGGCGCCTTCAAACACTCGTTCACGCAAGGCGCCGGGAGGTGGAATTCAGGCGCCGCCGTGCGTGTCGGACTCGGGCATCGCCGTCTGGCGATTCTCGATCTGTCGGATCGCGGCCTTCAGCCGATGTCCTCGAACGACGGCGCGACCTGGATAGTTTTCAACGGCGAGGTCTACAACTTCCGGGAGTTGCGGTCGGAGCTGGAATCGCGCGGGTACGGCTTCAAAACCAACACGGATACGGAAGTATTGCTGCAAGCCTATCTGCATTGGGGCGAAAACTGCCTGGAGCGATTGCAGGGGATGTATGGATTTGCGATCTGGGACGGGCGGCGCGGTCGCCTCTTTTGCGCGCGCGACCGGCTGGGGATCAAGCCTTTCTATTACGCCACGCCCAAAGGCCATTTCATCTTCGCTTCGGAGATCAAAGGGCTGCTCCCGTTTCCCGGCGTCGAGGTGGAAGCCGACGACGACGCGGTGGTGGGGTTTCTGGTTCATGGAAATTGTGATTACGGCGAGCGCACTATCCTGAAAGGCGTCAAGGCGCTGCCCGCCGGTCATGCGCTGAGTCTGGATGTGGCGACGGCGCGGCTTGCGATCAAGCGATATTGGAGCCTGACCCCGAATCATGATTCGGGGGGCCCCGCGAGTCCGGCGAGCGAAGCGTACCCGGCGAGCCTGGCGAGCGAAGCATATATGGACGACGAGAGGGTCGCGGCCTTGAGGGAACGTCTGCTCGATACGATGCGGCGCCATCTGATCAGCGATGTGCGCGCCGGCAGTTGTCTGAGCGGCGGTCTCGACTCTTCAGTCGTCGTCGGGCTGATCGGAAAGATTCAGAGGGAGCAACCCGAAGCGGCCGGCGCGGTCGGAGAGAGCCTCTACACCTTCACCTCCTGCTACGAGCACAAAGAGATAGACGAGCGTGAATACGCCCTGGCGGTGGCGAACGACATCAATGCCAAAGCTCACCTGGTCTTTCCGTCCGCCGAAGATTTCTGGTCTGACTTCGAGCGCATGGCATGGCATCAGGACATGCCCTTTAACGGGTTGGCCTATTACGCGCAATGGCGTGTGATGCGCGCGGCCAGGGACGCGGGCGTGAAAGTTCTGCTCGACGGGCAGGGCGGCGACGAAGTCTTCGGCGGTTATGCGAAGTTCCGGTACGCCTACTTGGCCTCGCTGCTGCGTTCCGGACGGATCTTCAGGTTCGCCCGCGAAGCGGGGGCGATGATCAGACAGGGTGACAGCCGTTACGCGCTCAACATCAGGAACGGATACCGCTATCTCCCGAAGGGCGCGCGCCGTCTGCTCAATCTCGACTCGACGCTCCAGGCGGCTATGAAGGCGGACTGGAATCGCGTCGTCGCCGACGACAGCAGCCCCGCGGCGCGCTGGTGGCGCAACGCCGCCGGCGGGTGGAACAGCGATGGCGCCGGGACTGCGATGCAGCGCATTCAGATCGATGACATCCTGGTCGATACGCTGCCGCTGCTCCTGCGCATGGAGGACCGTTCCTCCATGGCGTTTGGGATCGAAGCCCGCGTGCCGCTGCTCGATCACAAGCTGGTCGAGTATGGCGTGTCGCTGCCCGACCGCCTCAAGGTCCGGGACGGGTGGAGCAAGTACGCCGTCAGACAAGCTGTCCGCGGAATAATTCCCGAACGCGTCAGGCTGCGCAGCAGCAAGCTCGGGTTCGCCGCGCCGGATCGCCTCTGGGTACAGCGGGATTTGCGCAAGCGTATCGGCGAGTTGATAGCTGGTGATTTGCGCTGCCAAAAATACATAGACCCGGCGCATCTGCGCCGTTGGAACGCCTCTCCCCAAGCCGATGCGGCGACTACCGAGTCCTGGCTCGGCCTGTTCCGCGTCCTATCTCTGGAGATGTGGATGCGCGTCTTCAAAGTTACTTAAGTGTGGCAGCTTGATTACAGTATTAACTAAATTATTTAGCTGTAATCAGTCCGTCCGTGGCAAGAATTGTGGAAGGGCGAATTGAATGGAGACAGGCAGGAATACAACTGTGACCGTTGGCGCCGCGCCGCTGGTGAGCGTTATTTTGCCAATCCGAAATGAGGCTCATTACATCGCTCGCAGCCTGGGCGCCGTGTTGGCGCAGGATTACCCGGCGGACCGTATGGAGGTCATGGTGGTTGACGGGATGTCCACCGACGGCACAAGGGAAATTGTCGAATCGATGAGCGCCGGTTCTCCGCGCGTTCAGCTCATTGACAATATCCGCCGAATCGCGCCGACGGCGCTGAACGCCGGCATTGCGCGGGCGGGCGGCGAAATCATCATCCGCGTGGACGGGCATTGCGAGATCGAGCGCGATTACGTGCGCCGCTGCGTCGAGCATTTGCGGAATGACGGTGTCGACGGCGTGGGAGGGCCGTTGCAAACAATAGGCGAGTCGTTTGTCGCCAGAGGAGTCTCCGTCGCAATGAGTTCGACTTTTGGTGTAGGCGATTCCGCCTTCCGCACCGTTAGTAACAAAACGATGCTTGTGGACACCGTCGCGTTCCCCGCATACACCCGCGACATTGTCGAACGCGTAGGTTTTTTCGATGAAGAGTTAGTGCGTAATCAGGACGATGATTACAATTATCGCCTGCGCAAGGTTGGAGCGAAGGTTCTGTTGGCCTCCGATGTACGCTCCCGCTACTATAGTCGCAGTTCAATCCGTTCTCTCTGGCGACAGTATTTCCAATACGGTTATTGGAAGGTGCGGGTGATGCAGAAACATCCGCGCCAGATGCGGCCGCGCCAGTTCGTACCTCCCTTGTTTGTCGCCACCCTCTTACTCTCGCTCGCGGCGGCGCCGCTTTCGCTCGTTTTTGGAGCGTGGTTTGCGTGGCCCTTTGTTCTGGCGGCAGGCTCCTACACGTTCGCCAATCTCGCGGCGTCGATTTCAATAACTGTGAAGAAACGTGATTGGCCGCTGTCCTGGCTATTGCCAATCGCCTTCGCCACTCTTCATGTGAGTTACGGGCTCGGCTTTCTGGTTGGATTGATAAAGTTTCGAAATCGCTGGGGCGGTCACAATGATCGGCGGCCTAATTATGTCGAACGGAACACCTAAAATCGTATGGCCTCATGGTAAACGGTTCGCCTTCACGATAATTGACGATACGGACTTCTCCAACGTCAAAAACACAGGCCCCGTGTACGATTTCCTCCACGAAAATGGATTCAGCGCTACGAAAACCGTCTGGCCGTTATCCCCACAAGGCTCTCCTATAGGAGGCGGAGATTCACTGGAGAATCAGAGTTACAAAGACTTGATACTGGACCTCAAGGCCAGAGGGTTTGAGATCGCCTTGCATGGCGTTTCGGATGAATCCTCGATCCGTCCGAGAGTTATTGAGGGACTTAAGAAGTTTAAGGAGATTATCGGGCACGCTCCACGAATCCACGTCAATCACACCGGCCAGGCGGAATGCCTATACTGGGGCGCGGACAGGTTCGATGGCGCCATGAAACTGATCTATACCTTCGCGCGCAAGTATCTGATGAGAAGCGACTCGAAATTCTATGGGCAAATGGCCGGCTCCAATTACTTCTGGGGCGATTTGTGCAAGGAGACGATTACCTTCGTAAGAAACTTCGTCTTCACCGACATTAACACCCTGAAGATGGATCCGCTCATGCCATATCACGATCCACGAAGGCCATATGTGCGGTACTGGTTCAGCGCGAGCGCGGGCCACGAGGTCGAAGAATTTTGCCGGCTATTAAACGAGCGCAACCAGGACAGATTGTTGGAAGAAGGCGGAGCTTGCATCGCATATACGCATCTGGCGGACGGATTCTGCCAGGACGGCCGGTTGAATCCGCGATTTGTCGAATTGATGCGCAGGTTGTCCGGTCTGCCGGGGTGGTTTGCGCCGGTCTCCACGTTACTCGACTACATCGGAGAACAGAAGGGCTGGCAAAACGCGGACGACAACAGACAGGCCCTTTCCAGAATGCAATGGAGGTGGCTGTTGCAGAAGATCAGGCGTGGCGATGAGGGCAGCCCAGCGCCTGTCAAATTCTAACGAGGGTTGATTATGACATCTAAAGCGTCAATAGAAGTCTTTTCCACGTGTCCGTACTCCAGCGCCGTCGAGAGGGAGCGCTTCCTGCCGAATGTTGTGGACGTGGCGCGTTGGAGCGAACAGGCCGGGTGCAGGGGGATTCTTGTCTACACAGACAATTCAACTGTGGACCCGTGGCTCGTCTCGCAAATCATTATTCAATCTACGGAGGCGTTGTGCCCGCTCGTGGCGGTTCAGCCTGTTTATATGCACCCTTATTCCGTCGCGAAGATGGTCGCCTCACTGGGCCATTTATACGGACGGCGGATCTATCTGAATATGGTGGCCGGGGGCTTTAAGAACGATCTGGCGGCGTTGAATGATGCGACCCCACACGACAGGAGGTATGACAGGCTGATCGAATACACGGCCGTAATCAAAGAGCTGCTGGCGACCCCGCTCGCGGTTAGTTACGAAGGCGAGTTCTATAAGGTCGATAAACTGAAAATGACGCCGCCTTTATCTTCGGATTTATCCCCTGGGATTTTCGTCTCCGGTTCATCGGAGGCGGGATTGGCGGCGTCCAAGGCGATCGGCGCGGTCGCCATCAAATATCCCAAGCCGGTCGACGAATACGAAGGCGCCGGCGTGGATGAGGCCGTAGGTTCGGGCGTTCGCGTAGGAATCATCACTCGCAAGGATCAGGATGAAGCGTGGAGAGTAGCTTATGAAAGATTCCCTGAAGATCGAAAGGGTCAGATAGCCCATCAGTTGGCGATGAAAGTTTCTGATTCTACCTGGCACAAACAACTGTCAGAGATGGGGGCGGAGGCGGAAACGCAAGATAATCCCTATTGGCTGATCCCTTTCAAGAACTACAAGACTTTCTGCCCTTATCTGGTAGGGAGCTACAGCAGGGTTGCGGAAGAATTGGCGAGGTACATCGCCGTTGGGCACGAAACGTTCATTCTGGACATCCCGCCGAATGAAGAAGAGTTACGCCACATAGGCGTCGTATTCGACCTTGCTTCAAAGGCGGCTGGCGTCAAGTTGGCTTCAAAAGGCGCCGCTCATGGCGCGGGCGGCGCCTTGAAACAATGAAAAGTTCGTAGTACCGCCTTTAGGCCAATGGCGTTAAGTTAAGGCCCCGAAGTGGCGACAGCCTTTGGAGTGCGGGCGTTCGGGACCGCTTTGGTAGTCAACTTCGATTTTTCGACAATGATCAGAGAGAACCCACCGGGTCTTTCGTCCCCGAAGTGTGTGGGATCCAGGATGA
>DASUFM010000149.1:0-7015 GCA_036274535.1 Blastocatellia bacterium | reverse complement strand
GCTTTCGCCGAAGTAGCGCGAGTAAACAACTCGCGCCACACATTAACTAACAATGCAACTACCTGAAAACCTCAATCTGAATTATTGGGCGATCGCCCCCGAAATCATCACGTCCCTGACGGGCGTGTTGCTGATGCTCGTTGACGCTCTGCAAAAGAAAGCCGAGCGCAAATTGAACGCGGTGGTCGCGTTGATCGGCCTCTTCCTCGCCCTCGCTTCCGTTTTCAATCTGGGATCGGGAGGGAGTTATTTTGGCGACATGGTCGTAACGGATCCGATTCGCACGTTCTTTTCGGTAACGATTCTGGTGGTGGCGATCATCGCCACCCTGATGGCGTCGCAGTTCGTGCGCGACGAAGGTTTGCCGCAGGGCGAATTCTTCACGCTGTTGCTGTTCGGAACGGCCGGCATGCTGATGCTGGCCTCGGCCGGCGACCTGGTAATGGTCTTCCTGGGATTGGAGATCGCGTCGATCACGACTTACGTGCTGGCCGGTTATCGGCGCTACGACGCGCGCGCTAACGAATCGTCGCTCAAATACTTTCTGCTCGGGTCGTTCGCGACGGCGTTCCTGCTTTACGGGATGGCTCTCATTTACGGCGCGACAGGCACGACCAACATTGCGAAGATCAGCGCGGCGATCAACGGCGATCAGATCACTTATCCCGCCCTGCTGCTGGTCGGGGCGGCGATGATGCTGGTCGGTTTCGGTTTCAAGATCGCCACCGCGCCGTTTCACCTGTGGACGCCCGACGTTTACGAGGGCGCGCCGACCATCGTCACCGGATTTATGAGCACTGGGCCGAAAGCCGCCGTCTTCGCGGCCTTCCTGCGCGTCTTCGCCGCCGGATTCGCCGGCGGGGCGCCCGGCGTCGGGGCGGAACTGCACTCCACGTGGATGACGGCGCTGGCCGTCATCGCCGCAATTACGATGACCGTTGGCAACGTCATCGCCATATCGCAAAAGAACATCAAACGAATGCTGGCCTATTCGTCCATTGCGCATGCCGGATACGCTCTGGTCGGCTTCGTGACCGGCGAATATGGGTCGGTGGCGTTTTACATGCTGGTTTATTGCGTTATGGGCATGGGCGCGTTCGCGGTCATTCAACTGCTGGCGCGCGCCGGCGATCGTAAGACCGAAATCGCCGATTACGCCGGCATCGGATTCGAGGCGCCGGGCCTGACCTTTTCGCTTTCGATCTTCCTGCTCAGCCTCGCCGGAATTCCGCCCACAGCCGGCTTCATGAGCAAGTTCTTCGTCTTCAAAACCGCGTGGGACTCGCCGTACAATCTGCGCTGGCTGGTCATTGTGGCGGTCGTCAACAGCATCATCTCGATCTATTACTACCTCTATCCGATAGTTGTGATGTTCTTCCGCCCGCTCACCGCCGGATTCGTCAGGCCGAAAGTGAGCTTCGCGGCGGCTATCGCGCTGATCGTGACATTGCTCGGCACTTTCTACATGGGTATTTTGCCCAATCGGCTGATCAACAAGATGAGCGGCGGTTCCGGCGCGCCGCAAACCACACAGCTTAGCCAGACGCAAAGCGCGAACAGGTAAAGGCCTGGAAAATTGTCGCGGACCTGATTTCGATTTATCATTGGTAATAGAGATCATTCGTCCCCATCGTCAATTCCCAGTCTATCCGCTCCTCGCTGCCGCATAGCAATATCATGAATCAGGCGATCCGCTTCCTCATATTTGGCGAATTGTCGCTCCTCGGCGCGGAAAGCCGGGCTGTGTGACAACCTGCGGCCATTGACTGTCATGCTCCCATGTTTTTTGTGTAGCAGTTCGTGATACATCACGAACTCCAGCGCGAATGCGGGAACTTCAGGATCGTCGAGAGTGATCGAGATCATGATGGTGTCGCGGCCCGGCTGATAATGGCCGAACTTGCGCGCCGTGAGCGTGCGATTCCAGGTGAGGACCGGCTTTGGCATCAGCCCGCCGAAGTAGCCGTCGTTGACCCTCGAAAAAATCTCGTTCAGGTCATGCGCCCGCCCGCGCGATGGCGGCGGAGGCGGGGATGCGAATGACTCCATGTCAAAGAGCGGTTCGTTGAAATCTTCCGAAGCGGCGAACTCCCGGTAATGTTGTTCGCCGGCGCCGGTGGATTGCCCCAGCGAGCTTTGCAACAGCGATTGCCAAACCTGCTGATCCGCGCTCTGAAAGCCTATATTCGCCTTGAGCAAAGTCGTATTCGAATAATCCCGCCTGCGCCAGAGATGATTCAGGCCGACCAGATGAAGCGTCAATGGCTTTTCCGCAGAAAATGAGTTCCGGCGGACGATATCGCGCGCCCGTTCGAGCGCTTCCAGATGCGCGGCCATCTGGTCTTCGTCGGCGAGAAACTTCAGCCAGCAAAAGACGCGCCGTGATGGAGATTCCAGCGCCGCCGGCGTCTTTCCATGTTTCGCGCAGATCCGTTCAACCGATTCCGCATGCCGCTCCATCTCTGAGATCAGGTTCGCGCGTGTCCGAGATTCTGTCAGCAACGAATCGAGGCGGCTCCAGAAGTAGTCGGCAAAATATTCTCCAGTCTTGACGACGTTTTTGATCTTCAAGCCGGACTTCAGCGCCGCAGGCTCGCCAGACTGGCGCAACGGCAGGTTTTCCAGATCGAGTTCCCGCAAAAACACATAGGCCCGGCGAGAAGGCGCGGGCAATTCGTCAGGCCCGGCGCCGTTACGCCGGCAGAGCGTCTCCACATCGCGAACGATCTTTTTCACCTGTTGTTTAAACGGTTCGAGTTCGTCCGGCGTCAGACCGGCCTGCAACTGCGACCTGATGTGATTGAAGAAACTGATCAGTCCACTGATTCTCATCTGTTTCCGCCGCTATACCGGTTTTCAAATGTATAACGTAATAAAGACCGTTAGCCACAGAGCGCACAGAGAGCACAGAGAAATGGCTATGTCCTCCGCGCTCTCTGTGCGCTCTGTGGCTATTTATCCTGCCAGGCCGGTATGCGCCCTGACGTCCACGGCGCGCCAACCGTTTCCAGCGTCTTGTCCAGTTTCGCCAGATCGACATCCGTGAGTGTCTTCAGTTTGGCGAGCGCGACTTTGAACTCATCCGCCGCGATGTCGTACTGCTCCTGCTGGGACTGGGAGGGGCGGAGCGCGGAGAGGCGGATGCGCTGGGCGATGGCGTTGACCCGCTGGTTGATCGAAGGCGGCGGGATGTCGCTCAATTCGCGGCCTCCGCGCAAGGCCTTCAGCACGTCGTCAATTTTATCATCGAGCGCGTTGACTTCGTTCAATAAGGCCTGGTTCGGTCCTGCTGACAGGGGCGCTTCGAGCGCGGCTCGCTTCATCAAGCCGATCCGCGTCTTGGCGGTGTTGGCCGCGTCGAGCGCGCCGGTCACCGCGCGCTGCAATTTGATCACCCTGCGCTGGAATTCGGCCAGGATGTTGCGGTCCTGCGGAGTCATCTTCTCAGCGCCTTCGGCGACAACTTCAAAGGATTGCGAACCGGGAAGCGGCGTGATCACTCCGCCGACCCGCCTGGCCATCGTCACCGTGTATTTGCCAGGCATTGCCAGTTCGCCTTGCGGGCCGAAGCGGCCTCCCGCCAATCCTCCGAGCCCCGGAGGTAGTTGCGGCGCGGCCTGCACTACGGGTGGCGCGTAGCGGAAATCCCAGGTCACGCGTTGAACGCCTGGTATGGCCGGAGCCGATAACCGCCGCACGACTTTACCTTCGGCGTCGCTGATTGTGAAGAGCAGCGCCGGCGGCTCCTCTTCTGATTCGGCGAGCAGTTCCTGGCGCGTCGGATATTTGATCGGCTCGTTCTTTCGCGCCGCCTGCGCTTCGGCCTGCTGGCGCTGCTGCCGTTTGGTGCGGATCGGCTCTTTCAGGTAATAGGTGATCGTCGCGCCGTACGGCGGGTTGGGGGCAGTGAAAAACGACGCCCCCTGGCTGCCGGCCAGATTGACGGAAGATCGCACGTGCATCAGCGCGTTTTTTACCGGGAAGAGATTCGATTCCCGCGCCAGCGTCTCGGCCTTCACATCACGCAACGGCGAATAATCGTCGAGCACGTAAAAGCTGCGCCCGAAGGTCGCCAGCACCAGGTCGTTTTCACGCCGGTGAATCGCAATGTCGCGCACGGCTATGGTCGGCAGACCGCTCTTCAACTGAATCCACTTCGCGCCGCCGTCCAAAGTGAAAAAGAACCCGAACTCCGAGCCCATGAAAATCAGATTCGGATTGACGTGGTCTTCGGCGATCGCATAAAGCGACCCGCGTTCGGGGAGGTTGTTCGTGATCATCGTCCACGTCCTGCCGGCGTCGACGCTCTTCGCCGCATAAGGCTTGAAATCGCCGTTCTGGTGATTGTCGAAGACCGCGTAAACCGTGTTGACGTCGTGCCGAGAGGCGAGCACGCGGCGGACATAGCTGTTTTCGGGAACATCCAGGACTTTTTCGATCTTGCGCCAGGTCTTGCCGCCGTCTTCGGTCACTTGTATCAACCCGTCATCCGTGCCGACGTAGATCAGTCCTTCCTTCTTCGGCGATTCCGAAATCGTGGAAGCGTTGCCATAGAGCGCAGTGGATTGATGTTTGGCGATCGCGTCGGGGCCCCAGATTTTGCCCATCACCGGCAGCGCGTTGCGATCGAGCCCGCGCGACAGGTCGCCGCTGACCGTCCGCCAATCGTCGCCACGGTTGTCGCTGCGGAAGAGTTTATGGCCCGCGAAATAAATCCGCTTGCTGTTGTGCGGGCTGATGATGAACGGCGAGTCCCAGTTGTAACGTTGCGACTCTTCGGCCTTGCCCGGAATCGGCGCGATGCCGACGCGTTCGCCGGTGCGCTTGTCGAATCGCACCAGCCCGCCGTTCTGGCTCTCGGCGTAAATTGTGTTCGGGTCTTCGGGATCGATGCGCGAGACGAAACCGTCGCCGCCGTTGGTCTGGAACCAGTCGGCGTTGACGATGCCCGACTGGCTGCGGGTTTTGGCGGGCCCGCCGAGCGAGTTGTTATCCTGTGTTCCGCCGTAAACGAAATACCACGGCGATTGTTGATCTATGTCAACGTCGTAAAACTGCGCGACCGGCATGTTAGCCTTGAAATGCCAGTTCGCGCCGCGATCGTGGCTTTCATAGACGCCGCCGTCGCAGCCCACCAGATAATAGTTCGTGTTGTTCGGATCGATCCAGATCGCATGGTTATCGACATGCTTCAGCCGCTCGCCCAGAGGGCGCTGAGTCCTGCCGCCGTCATCCGAAACCTGAAAGACGACGTTCGGAATGTAAACGCGGTCGACGTTCTTCGGATCGGCGACGATCTGGCCGTAATACATTCCCTGCGCGACGCTCGGGCTCATTCTTTCCCATGTCGCGCCCTTGTCGTTGGAGCGGAAGACGCCGCTTCCCTGTCCCGAGGCCTCGACCGTGGCGTAAACGAAGTTCGGGTCAGCCGGCGAGACGGCCAGGCCGATGCGCCCCAGGTCGCCCGGCGGCAGACCGCTCCGCAGCCGCGTCCAGGTCGCGCCTCCGTCAGTTGATTTATGGATCGCGCTCTCAGGCCCGCCGTTGATCAGCGTGTAAAAATGCCGGCGGCGCTGCCAGCTCGCCGCGTAAACGATGTCGGGGTTCGACGGATCGATCACGACATCGGTGACTCCGGTGTTCTCGCTGAAGCTCAGGACAGCCTTCCATGTCTTGCCGCCGTCGGTGGTCTTGTACAAGCCGCGATCGCCGCCCGCGGACCATAGCGGCCCCTGCGCGGCCACATAGACGACTTTGCCGTCGCGAGGGTCGATCGCTATTCGCCCGATGTGTTCGGATTTTTCCAGGCCGACTTTGCGGAAGCTTCGGCCGCCGTCTTCGGATTTGTAAACGCCGTCGCCGTAACCGACGCTGCGCTGGCTGTTGCGTTCGCCGGTACCCACCCAGACCACGGACGTATCCTTGGGATCCAGCGCGATCGCCCCAATTGAATACGAACCGTAATTTTCGAAGACCGGAGTCCAGGTGGTTCCGGCGTTGACCGTCTTCCAAACTCCGCCCGAAGCGACGGCGACGAAATATTTGGCGCGGTCATTCGGGTCGACGGCGAAGGCGATCACTCGCCCGGAAGTCACCGCCGGACCGATTGAACGGAAGCGCAATCCCGAGAATGTCGGAGGCGACATCGGATCTGACGGCCGTTCCTGCAGGCCTTCGGGACGCTGCTCGCCTCCCGCGCCTCCTTGTTGCCCGCCGCCCCTGCGGCCCTGGGCGTTAGCTGTGAAAAGTGTGAGCGCGAACCAAAACAAAACGATCAGGGAAAATCGTAATGCTTGCACGGTAGTGATCTCCTTCTGTTAGGGGCTAAAACGTGGCAAAGGCCGAAACCAGGTCGCCGCGTCAATCAAAGAACAAAACTGCGATGGACAAATCAACAAAATCTATCGCGATAAAATGGCGGCGTATTTGTCATCATTTTATGGAACGGTTCTTTCACAAAGCTGCATGAAGAATCGGCGCCGCGAGCGGCCGTTGGCAAAGGCGCCGCTCGCTACCGCTCGCGGTACTGACTCATTGGCTTGAATCATTTCACCGGATTCGGCGGGTTCAGATATTGCGCCAAAAACCGGTAAATTTCCACCCGCGAGTCTTTGGCCAGCTTCGTGTCCAGGCGGTTGAAGGCATGGCCGCCCGGAGCGTTTTCGTAAATCTTGTACTCGAATTTCCTGCCCGCGGCTTTCAAGGCCTGAATCAGATGCTCGACTTCGAGCACGTTCACGTCTTCGTCGTTGGTGTTGGTGTGAACGAGCAGCGGCGTCTGCAGTTTCTCGGCGTTCCACGCGGGCGAGCGGCGTTTGTATTCGTTGACATTCTGTTCGGCGGTCTTGCCCAGGTGATAAGGCGCGGAATATAGATCGCGATAAGCCTGGCTCTTGTATCCCATCCGCGCGACCAGGTCGCTGACCGGCACTCCGGCGTAAGCGACCTTGTAATCCTGCGGGTGGTCGAAGATATTCATAAGTGTGATCATCCCGCCGTGGCTCCAGCCGATGAT
>DASUFM010000148.1:0-9130 GCA_036274535.1 Blastocatellia bacterium | reverse complement strand
CGCTGACCCGCGGAAGCATGCTGGTTCTCATAACGCTTGCGCGTACAGTCTAGAAGGCGCCATCGCGGAGGACGCCACGCTGTGACCTTTATAACATCCCGCCTGTAACCTGTTTGATAATCATTCTTCATGAACTCCGCTATTCTGTTCGCGTGATGACGGCTCAGCCAGCAGCATAGCGCAGGGAGCGGCGGCAGGCCGCGCTCGTGAACAGTGGGAGTGATCGAAGTCGCGCTCACTGCCGCTCCAGGCGCTATAGGGGGGGCCGTTTCCCACGCGCATTTGAAACTCAGGTTGTCAGCCAATGATATTTCCTCGGCCCTGATCGAGAGGTAAGGAATACGGCATGAGAAAGAACATGATGAAACTGGACAGGCTTAAAGAGCTTCACGCGGTTCAAAACGAGCCGGGAAATTCACTTATTACATTTGATTGTCTTCGCGACCTGACCAGGCAGTATGTCTGCAAAGAAGAAGACCTCCATCGCCTCTGTGGACTGTTGAGGGCGGCGGAAGAAGCGGCGGCGCGCGGCGATTTTGCGGCCAAGGCCAGATTTCTCAGCTCCTATATTGATGAGGTTTCCGCTCAGGCTCAGCAGTTGGACCTGTCCAGAAAGCTGATATTCAAAGGGGCTCTTACATTGATGAGGTATCCGCGCATATCCGCCAATCGCTGATCCGCGAAAACTTGAAACTCTCATTACGCCTGCGCGTATAGTGTAAAAAGCCGCCGTCGCGTAGGACGCCACGCTGTGACATTTGTAACAGCGCGCCTGTGACCTTTGTTATACCCCTCAGGCCTGAACTCGGCTATTTTCTACCCGTACAGATCAACGCAACATCAGGTACAGCACAGGGAGCGGCAGTGGCCGAGCGTTTGAGCAGAGGGAGCGATCGGTAGCGTTCGGCTGCTGCCACTCCCTGTGCTGTACCTCCAATATACGTATCAATCTGTCGCGAAGATAAAAAAGGAAAAAGGGGAATGCGAAGCAAGACAGTTTCGCATTCCCCTTTTTGCATTCCAGTATCAGTGAGATAGTGGGACAATTCGCCTGTGTCCCACTAATACAGTCGCGTCTGAATCAGGGTCTGGCGTTGAACTTATCGTATAGCCTGGTGTGCCTGCTCGAGAGATCGACCGGCTTGCCGTTGATGAACATGTGTTTGACGATGGTTTTGAACTCCAACGGGTCGCCGTCGGTCACGATCAGGTTGGCCATTTTGCCCGCCTCAATGCTTCCCAGCAGCTTATCCACGCCGAAAATCTGCGCCGGATAAATTGTGACGGCCTTCAGCGCCTCGTCCTTCGGCAGGCCGAAGGCGGCTGACGTGCCGGCCTGATAAGGCAGATTGCGCACGTAAGCGGCGTCGTCGGTTTGAAACGCGAATTTGACGCCTGCTTTATAAAGCTTGGCCGCGTGCGAGTAATTGACGTCGTAATCGTCATCCTCATTGCCGGGCAGATCGGTCACCGGGCCGATGATCACCGGCACGTTTTTCTCCTTCAGTAACGAGGCGACCTTCCAGGCGTCTCCGGCGCCGCTGATGATCAGTTTGAGTTTGTATTTGTCGGCGAGTTCGATGGCGCCTTTGATCTCGCGCTCGCCGTTGGCGACCATCAAGACAGGCAATTCGCCTTTGACGACTGGAATTAACGCTTCGAGGACGTGATCGACCGGACGCGGCGGCAGGCTCTTGTCAGCCGCGCGAGCCTCTTTGGCCCTGGCGTAGGCTTGAGCGTCTTCAAGTTTCTGGCGCAGCGCAGCCAACTGCCGGTCGCGCAGTTGCGCAAAGTTGGGAGCGCTTTCACCCCGCGTGAACGCGGCCGCGCGGCCGCGCGGCGGGCGCGGATATTCCATCCACATCGCGGCCGGCGCCTTGACCGTCATTTCCTGCCAGGTCCAGCCGTCCAGATTGATCAGCGCCGCCTGGCCCGAAACCAGCCGCCCGCTGGGGTGTGTGATTGCTGTTGTGATGCCGTTGGCCCGCGCGACGGGGATCAATTCGCTGTGCGGCTGCACCGCGACGATGGCCCGCATATGCGGATTGAAATCGCCGAGCTCTGTCGTGTCGTGCGTCTCCTGGATCGAGCCGATTTCGGTCAGGCCGAGCTGCGTGCCGGAATCGATCATTCCCGGATAAACCGACAGGCCGGCGGCGTCGATCGCCCTGGCGCCGGCCGGCGCCGCGACCTTCGCGCCGACCTCGGCTATCTTGCCGTCGCGAATCAGGACCGAGCCGCGTTCGATCACGGCGCCAGTGACGGTGACTATCTTTGCGTTGCGAATGACGTATACGTTCGTCGTTTGCGCCGCTTCTTGCGGGGTGACGATACTGTTGGGAAAGAACTTATTGATAATCAGCGTCATGAGCGCAATTGCCGATGATGCGACTATGGCGCGAAGAACCAGCTTGACTGCAGTTTGTCTATTCATTGAATTCACTCTGATTTAAGGGCGCAGGTAATATTTCCGAGGCGTAATCATAACCCCAGAATCTTCGCCTGACTGCTTATTGCCTGATCTCCGGTTGATCATCTCCTGGCCCGCTGACAGTCGGCGTAATAGGCGGCATCGGCTGTCGTTGATTCTGCGGCGCGGTCGATCGTTTTTCCTTCTCGATCAATTCCTTCTTCTCCCTGGCGATCTGCTCGCGGAGTTTGAGATCTTCCTTGCGGTCGAAGTACACATCGCCTTCGATCAGCGTCATCTCGACGCGCGCGTAGATGCTGAAGGGATTGGCGTTGAAGATCGCGATGTCGCCGTCCTTGCCGACATCGATGCTGCCGATGCGGTTATCCATCTTGATCTGTTTGGCCGGGTTGAGCGTGATGAATTGCAGAGCCTCCTCGTCGGTCAGGCCGCCGTACTTGATGGTTTTCGCCGCCTCCTGGTAAAGGCGGCGCGCCAGGTCGGCGCTGTCAGAATTGACCGATGTGACGACGCCTTTGTGATGCATGATAGCGGCGTTGCCGGGAATCGCGTCGTAAGCTTCGATCTTGTAATCCCACCAGTCGGAGAATGTCGAACCGCCGGCTCCGTGGGCGGCGATTTCCTTGGCGACCTTGTAGCCTTCGAGCACGTGCTGGAACGTCAGGACTTTCCATCCGAATTCATTCGCCACGTTCATCAGCATGAGGATTTCATCGGCGCGATAGCAGTGCGAATGGACGAATAGCTTGCCGCGGAGGATGTCCGCGATGGCCTCAAGTTTGAGATCCTTGCGCGGCGGAACCGGATCTTCGCCGCGTTCTCTGGCCGCGGCGTAAGCGTCCCACTCGCGAATGTACTCGCGGGCCTGCTGGAAGGCCTCGCGGATCGTGAATTCGACACCCATTCGAGTGGCGGGGAAACGCAACGGGCGTCCGCCGCCGAAGGGATTGGATTGATTGCCGGCGCGTTTGGGATTTTCGCCGAGCGCGAATTTGATCGTCTGGGTCTGGTCGGGAACGATCATTTCCTCGGCGGACTTGCCCCATTTCAGTTTGAGGATAACGTTCTGGCCGCCGATCGCATTGGCGCTGCCGTGCATGGCGTGAATCGTCGTCGTCCCGCCCGCGAGCTGGCGATAGATGCTGATGTCGGTATTGTCGACCACATCTCTCATCCTCACCATCGCCGAAACTGAGACAGAGCCTTCATTGATCGAGTCCAGCGCGCTGTGCGAATGCGCGTCGATTATACCGGGCGTGACGAACATTCCGGTGGCGTCAATGACTTTGGCGTTCGGTCCCGCCTTGACTTCGCTGTTTTTGCCGACGGCGGCGATCTTGCCGTCGCGGATCAGGACCGAGCCGCCTTCGATTATGCCGTGCGAAGCGGTCATGATCGTCCCGTTCCTGATCAGCACTTCGCCCTTGCTTTGCGCCTGCGCCACGACTGCGAGCGCGGTGATGAGCGCCGTCAACAGGATTGCAGAATATCTTTTCATGGTAAATTCCTCCGAACATGTTCGTAGTTCCGCCTTTAGGCGGCCGACCTATGGCCGCCTAAAGGCGGAACTACGAACGCGTTATCTTGGTGTGCGCGTTCCGCTGAACCCCGAGTCCATTCCCATCGCGCTAATCGCGCCGCGAATCGAATTACCGTCAATCGAGCCTTTCCCGGTGACGGGCAGATCCTGGTTCTGGACCTTCGCTGTGAAGGCGAAGCTCAATTCATTGCCGCTGATCGACCCGCTGAGCGGGAAGGTTCCGAACGGCGTAGCGACTTCTCCGCTGATCGTCGAGTTTTCCTGTTTGATGTTGAACGTTAATTGAATCGGCCCCTGTGGCGATTCAGAAGTGATAGACCAACTGCCCGCCGCGGAGATTGGGGAACCTGCGGCGTCTGCGGCGGCGCCGGGACGACCGCCTCGCCCGCCGGAGCGTCCGGCAGGTCCGGCCTGCGTCGGCGCGGGCAGTTTGACTTCGTACGGCTTGCCGTCGACAAAGACATGTTTGACCTGCGAGCGCCGGTCGAAAAGGTCGCCGCTGGTGACGACGATGTTGGCGATCTTGCCCTTCTCGATACTTCCCAACTGTTCGGCGACGCCGAAAATTTCGGCCGGATAAATGGTCATTGCCTTGATCGCCTCTTCCTTCGGCAATCCGGCCTCGATGGCCTTCGCCGCGTTGGCGATGTAATCGGACGGCCTGCTGAGATACCCCGATTGGAACGCGAATCGCACGCCGGCCTTGCTCAACGCGGCGGCGGAAGTCGGCGCCGCCGCGCGGTCGCGCAGGACTCGTAGAGACTCCGATTCTGGATCTTCCAGATTCGCCGGGCGCTGCGGGTAATTGAGACTCAACAGCACCGTGACGTTTTTCTGTTTCAAAAAGTCGGCGACTTGATAGCTTTGCAGCCCTCCGGCAATCAGGAATTTCAGCTTGAACTCTTCGCCGAGGCCGACCGCGCGTTTGATCTCGCGCTCGCTGTTGGCGGCGAAGGCGACGGGCATCTCGCCGTTGATTACCGGCTGCAATGCGGCGAGCGATTTGTCTGTCTCCGGCCGCTGCATCCCTCGTTTATTCCGATTGTAATGCTCCCAGGCCGTCTTGTAATGCTGCGCGTCGAGCAGCGATTGGCGCAGGAAGGCAAAGACGCCCATCAGCGAGGATGGAAAACCTCCGCCGAAACCGCGTCCCGTCCCGAACGAGACGTTGAGCGAGGCGGAATTTTTGATGATCAGCTTTTCAGGCGCCGCGTCGCCTAGGTTGATGAGCGCGCTCTGGCCCTGATAGATGCCTTCGCGAGGCGCGACGAGCGCGGTCGTGATGCCGGCGCTGCGCTGCTGGTCGAAGGTTTCAGCCGTGACCTTGAGCTGATCCGAAGCCATTAATTCAGGACTTTGACCGGCCGGCGTGGGAGTCGGCTGGGCAGACGCCCCTGCTCCTGGAAACGCCGGAACGGGCGCCGCGACAGGCGCCGCGGGCGTTCCGCCGCCACGTCTGCCCTGCGCGGGAGTCGTGGCGGCGCCAAGACCGATGCTGGTGTAAGCGTCAATCAAACCTGGATAGACCGTCATCCCTGTGGCATCGATCACGCGGACGTCGCCCGGGATCGGAATGTCGGCGCCGACGGCCTCGATCAGGCCGTTGCGGATGATGACCGTGCCTTTTTGAATCGTCGCGCCGGTCACGGTGACGACCGTGCCGCCCTTGATGGCGTACGCGTCGCCGTCAAAGGTCGCAGCCCTCTGAACCCGCGGCGCATAGGCCGCCACAACCGAGAGCGCCAGCGCAAAGGCGAGCGTGATAGAGGAATAGCGCTTTAGCACTGATATAAGCTCCTGTCTTATTGTCTCTGTTTTTGCGAAAAGGATTGAATCGCGGCGAGCGCAAGCCGAAGGAACTGGACATTGAGAAGCCCAGCTCGTCGCTAAAGCTCGTCGATATATAGACTGACGTAAACGGCCGCCAGTTTCAAACTTTTATAACTTAACGCAGGTATTGATGATTTAGTCGATGAAGCCAATTACTGGCGCGGGTAATCTAACTCAGTTAACAGCGCAGGGCAATTGGCTTTGGACATTTACCTGCCTCGCGCCTACAATGCGCGCGACTCACACCCGACTGGAAGAGTCCATCATCACGAAAGAATGAAAATGAACGGAATTGACAGGATTTTCAGGGTTTTGCCCATCGAAATTGAATCCTGAGCAATCCTGAAAATCCTGTCTGTTTTCCCAGGAGAATTGACATGACAAAAAGAAGAACCCTTGGGTGCTTTCTGTTGCTGCTTTCGATCCCCGCCGCTTTCGCCCAGTCGAAACCGGCAGGAAAGACAACAAACGATCCGGACAAAAAAGAGTGGATTCAACTCTTCAACGGCAAAGACCTCAAGGATTGGACGCCCAAGATCACGGGCTATGATTTGAATGACAACTTCGGAAACACTTTCCGCGTCGAAAACGGCATGTTGAAAGTCGGCTACGAGAAGTACGACAAGTTCGACAACCGCTTCGGCCACATATTCCATAAGGATAAATTCTCGTATTACATCATCGCCGTCGAATACCGTTTCGTCGGCGAACAGGCGACGGAAGGACCCGGATGGGCCACGCGCAACAGCGGGATCATGGTTCATTGCCAGTCGCCGCAGAGCATGGGCAAGAACCAGGACTTCCCGATCTCTATCGAGGTTCAGTTGCTGGGCGGCCTTGGCAAAGGCCCGCGCACGACCGCCAACCTGTGCACTCCGGGAACCAACGTAGAGATGAACGGCCAGCTCTTCACTACTCATTGCGTCAACTCGACTTCGAAAACCTACGACGGCGACCAGTGGGTCAGGGTCGAGGTCGAGGTCCTGGGCAATGAGCGGATCAAGCACATCATCGATGGCCAGACCGTGCTCTCTTACGAAAAACCGCAGATCGGCGGCGGCACGGTCAACGGCTTCGATCCGGAGGTCAAGAAAGACGGAACGATGCTCAGCGAGGGCTATATCTCGCTGCAAAGCGAGAGCCATCCGGTCGAATTCCGCAAAGTGGAACTGCTCAACCTGATTGGCTGCATGGATCAGAAGGCGACGAATTACAAGTCGTATTTTGTCAAAGCCGACAACTCGAAATGCCAGTACGCCAGATGAAGGTCATCTTCTTCGACGCCGTCGGAACGCTGATCGAAACCAGCGCCAGCGTGGGCGACATATACAGCCGCGTGGCGCGCGAGTTCGGCTTTGAGGCCGAGCCGCAAATCCTGCAACAAAACTTCGCGCATTCGTTTCGGCTTCAACCGCCGATGGCTTTTCCCGCTGGGACGCCGGAAGCGGCGCTGATCGGGCTTGAAAAAAACTGGTGGCGCAATCTCGTGAGATCGGTCTTCGAAGGCCTCGGCTCGTTCCCGCGCTTCGAAGAGTTCTTCGGCGAAGTCTTCGAGCGGTTTCGCGGCCGCGAATTCTGGCATGTTTACGCCGATGTCGAGCAGGCGCTGGCGGAATTGAAGCGCCAGGGATTGAAACTGGGCGTCATTTCCAACTTCGATTCGCGGCTGTATGACGTGTTGAGAGCCTGCGGTCTCGATCGCTTCTTTGATTCCGTTCATATCTCGACCGTCGCCGGCGCCGCCAAACCCGACCCGGCGATCTTTCAAGCCGCGCTGAATTACCACGGGGTCGAAGCGCGGCGGGCCTGGCACATAGGCGACGGCTTGCGAGAAGACTACGAAGGAGCGATGGCGGCAGGGATCAATGCGGTTTTGCTTGACCGTGACAATCGCTTTGCCGACAATGCGCCCGCAAATCGAATTACAACTCTCGAACAAATCGTTAACTTAAACATCTGACACTATCAGGGAGGAAAATCATGCGACGCTCGATCGCCACCCTTTTGGCGTTGCTCTGCGCAATACCGGTCTTTGCGCAAAGCAGAAACGAAGCTCAAACCATCGCCGCCAAAACCGCCGGCCTGCGGAAGATTGACGGTTATGTTCCGCTCTATTGGGACGCGAACGCGGGCAGGATGTGGATGGAGATTTCGAGGTTCAATACTGAATTTCTCTATCAGGTCTCGCTGCCTGCGGGCGTCGGATCGAATCCGATAGGCCTCGATCGCGGGCAACTCGGAGGATCATACGTAGTCTATTTCGAGCGCGTGGGGCCGAAGGTGTTGATGATCCAGCCGAATTATCGCTATCGCGCATTGAGCGATGACGAGGCGGAGCGGCGCGCGGTGGCCGATTCGTTCGCGCGTTCGGTGATCTGGGGATTCAAGGTCGAAGCGGCTGAAGGCGACCGCGTCCTGCCTGCGAGCGGAGGCGAGCGAGTGCTTGTGGATGCGACAGCCTTTTTCAGGCGAGACTCACACGGCGCGGCCGAGAAGTTGCGCGGGACACGCCAGGGCAATTTCCGCTTCGATGAATCGCGCAGCGCGTTCTATCTACCGCGAACCAAAGGTTTCCCGAAAAATACGGAGATCGAAACGATCATCACGCTCGCCGGCGACGAGCCGGGCGGATTGCTTCGCGGCGTCACGCCTACCGCAAGTTCGGTCACGGTCCGCCAGCATCATTCCTTCGTCGAATTGCCGGAACTCGGTTACAAGCCGCGCGCATACGACCCGCGCGTCAGCGCGATGCCGATGATGTTTTACGATTACGCCTCGCCGTACAACGAGCCGGTCGAGAAACGGTGGATCAGGCGTCACCGATTGCAGAAGAAAGACCCGAACGCCGCGGTCAGCGAGGCCGTCAAGCCGATCGTCTATTATGTTGACAACGGCGCGCCGGAGCCGATACGCAGCGCCCTGGTCGAAGGCGCGTCCTGGTGGGCGCAGGCGTTCGAGGCCGCCGGATTCAAGAACGCCTTTCAGGTAAAAGTCCTGCCGCCCGACGCCGATCCGATGGACGTGCGATACAACATGATCAACTGGGTGCATCGTTCGACTCGCGGCTGGTCTTACGGCTCTTCGATCAGCGATCCGCGCACGGGCGAAATCATCAGGGGCAACGTCACGCTGGGAAGCCTGCGCATCCGCCAGGATGTTCTGTTGGGCACGGGAATGATTCCTCCGCTCACGGCGGAAGGCCAGCGCGGCGGGGCGCCCGGGCGAGAGGATTATTGCGAGGCGGGCGACTCGCCGGAGACTGACTATCTTGCCATCGCTTCCACTGGCGATCCGGCGACCGATTCGGCGGCGATGGCTCTGGCCCGCAT
>DASUFM010000147.1:0-6842 GCA_036274535.1 Blastocatellia bacterium | reverse complement strand
ATGGAGCAGTACAGGCTGCGCGGCGAACTCAACAAGATAGACGCCGAGTATCAGCGCAACCAGACCAGGCCGCAGGTCGATTTCTTCGTTACTTATGGCGCGGTCGGGCTCGCCGGCCCGCTGCGCGCGACGGAAAATCCGATAAACGCCAGTAACGAGATCCTATACAGCCGCATCAATCAACTCTCGGCCATCGCCGGGTTGCAGCCGCTCCCATCCTCCAACCCGGGGGCGACGCCCGAGTATCTGATCGGCGGCTATGGGCAGAGCCTGGGCAACCTGTTCAAGAATGATTTCCGCTCCTGGCGCGTCGGGCTGAGCATCAACCTGCCTCTCCGAAATCGCACGGCCGAAGCCAATCTGGGGCGATCGCTCGCCGAAGGCAGGCAAATCGAAGCTCAGCGCCAGAAGGCCGAGCAGTTGATCGAGGTCGAAGTGCGCAACGCCCTGCAGGCGGTCGCGACCGCCAGGAAGCGCGTGGACGCGGCGCAGAATTCGCGCGCCAACGCCGAGCTCCAATACCAGAGCGAACAGCGCAAATTCGACGCCGGCCAATCAACCAACTTCTTTGTGCTGGACCGCCAGAACGCGCTCTCGTCCGCGCGCGGGCGCGAATTGCGCGCGCTGACCGATTACACGAAAGCCGTGGCCGAACTTCAACGCGCTCTCTCGACCACGCTGTCGAGCAACAATGTACAGGTGAAATAGTGGCTGGTGGCTGGCGGCTGGTGGTTGGTGAATTTTGCCGACCGCCAACCACTATCCATCCATTGAACACGCCGAGGAACGCTGTATCTGGGAACCAGCCACCAGCCACCAGCCACCAACCACCATTAACCGACTGACAATCCTCGGCCCGGGGTGCTAATATCTTGTCTTATCAATAACTTTAGACCGTTCATTTGAAGGAGCAAGATTTAACTATGGCCGAAGAGAACCAGAGTAATTTCAAGGTAACCGACCGCCGTTTATTCAACGCCGACGGCACATTGCGTGAGGACGCGTTGATCGAAGAGGCTCCGCCCACGCCTGAACCCCAGCCTGGCGACGCCTCGGGCCGGGCCCAATCCCAACGGCCATTCGCCACGGCAACCGCGCCGGAGCTCCAGACCGAAGAGGCGCCTGAACCGCCCGATCTTGAGGATGTAGAACCTGAACGCACTATGTTCAATGAGTTCCTGATGGGTATCGCTTCATCCGCCTTCATTTACCTGGGACTGGTGGAGCATCCCGCCACGGGACGCCGCCAGGTGGATATGCAGGCCGCGAAAGAATCGATCGATATGCTGGTGATGTTGCATGAAAAGACCAAAGGCAACCTCACGCGCGGCGAAGAGAAGTTCTTCGACGATCTGCTCACCGACCTGAAAATGCAATATGTCTCGATGAGGCGGTAGTATGAAGAACGAGGATGGAAGATGGAAGATGGAGGATCGAAGATCGCGCTGTCGCTTAGGATGCGATTCCTAATCTTCGATCTTCGATCTTCCATCCTCGATCCTCAATTCTCAATCCTCGATCCATGAGAATGAGAATCACCTTTCTGGGAACAGGGACCTCGGTCGGCGTGCCGATGATCGGATGCGATTGCGAAGTTTGCCGGTCTGATGACCCGCGGGACAAACGTTTGCGCACCGGCCTGATGGTCGAAACCACGGTTGAAGGCGACGAGCGTCGCATGGTCATTGATGTATCGGCTGATTTCCGCCAGCAGGCGCTGCGCGAAAACATCGACCGGCTCGACGCGCTGTTGATCACGCACTGCCATGCCGACCACGTCTTCGGCCTCGACGACATTCGCCCGATCAATTTCCGGCATGGCGCAGTCCCTGTTTACGGGAGCGAGGCCACGTGGCGAGGCTTGCGGCGCATCTTCTCTTACATCTTCGAACGCGAACACATTGGCGGGGGTCTGCCGCAACTCGTTCCGCATATGATCGAAGGAGATTTTGAAGCCTGCGGACTGCGAATCACGCCGGTCCCGGTAATTCATGGCAAGGGTGAAGTCACCGGTTTCCGCTTTTGCCCCGCCGGAAGCGACCGCGCGCAGGCCGCGTTCATCACAGATTGCAACCAGATTCCCGGCGAGTCGCTGGATAAACTGCGCGACCTGGACCTTTTAATCATAGACGCGGTGCGTTACAAACCGCATCCGACGCATCTGAGCGTCGAGCAATCGCTCGCGTACATCGCCGAATTGAAACCGCGCCGCGCGCTCCTGACTCACATCAGTCACGACATCAAGCATGATGAGACGAGCCGGCGGCTGCCTGAAAATGTCACGCTGGCTTATGACGGCTTACAGATAGAATTCTGATGAACATCTTTCACGGTATTGATCAGGCTGAGATCCGGCGACCTACTGTGTTGACGCTTGGAGTTTTCGACGGGCTGCATTTAGGCCACCAGGCGATCGTCAGAACCGTCGTCGATCGCGCGTCGCAGGTCGGCGCGACTCCGACCTTGATTACTTTCGATCCGCACCCGCGGCGGGTGCTCAAACCCGAAACCGCGCCGCCGTTGCTTCAAACATTCAATCAGAAGATGGAAGGTTTGAAGCAACTCGGCATCGAGCAGGTAGTAGTGCTCGAATTCAATCAGGAATTGGCGGCGATGTTCGCCGAGGATTTTGTTCAACGCTACATCGTCGATGCCTTGCGGGCGCGCGAAGTTTATCTGGGCAAAGGCTTCGCCTTCGGCCACGAGCGGCGCGGCAACATTGAGATGTTGAAATGGCTCAGCCATCAATTCGGGTTTTACGCCGCCGAAGTCCCTGAAGTGCAATTGCGCGGGCGACGCATCAGTTCGACCATGATCCGAATGTTGCTCAAGGCCGGCCGCGTCAATCTGGCGCGCCGCATGCTCGGACGGCCTTACGGCATCGAGGGATTGGTCACGGAGGGGCGCGGGATCGGGCGCAAATTTCTATTTCCAACGGCCAATCTCGAACTTCAAAACCGCGTGCTGCCGGCCGACGGAGTTTATGTCACGCTGGCCATGGTCGACGGGGCCTGGCGGCGCAGTGTGACGAATATCGGCAAACGTCCGACGCTCGGCGCGGACGCCGAATCCAAAGTCGAGGCTCACCTGATCGATTTCGACGGTGATCTCTACGGGAGGACAATCCGCGTCCGCATTCTGCGCCGGCTGCGAGGCGAAAAGAAATTCTCCGGATTGGACGAACTTCGCGCGCAGATCATGCGCGATCGGGAAAGGGCCATTCGCTATTTCAATTCCCGGATCGTTGGGCGCAACTTAGATTTCCTGTGAATCGTATAGGACTTATAGGACTTATAGGTCCTATAAGTCCTATAAGTCCTATGATAGGATTTGTGACGATGGCATTAATTCAAGATAAAATCCCCCAATTAATTGACGCCGCGCCGGCGGCCAACATCGCGCATTACAACACGCGGGAGTTGATCAAAGGCCACGGCGTTCGCGGCTGGATTCGCGCTTTTCACATCATATATACATTCGCGCTTTATCAACTTTTTGTTTTTGTTTATCACCGTGGCTGGTTCATCGGCAAAAAGGACGAATCAGAAGAGCGGCATCTGCAATGGCAGGCCGAATGGATCAGCCGGCGATTGCTGAAACTCGGCCCGACCTTCATCAAGATCGGCCAGGCGGTTTCGACGCGCGCCGATCTGCTGCCGCTCGCCTACGTCAAAGAGCTGAGCAAACTGCAGGACAGCGTGCCGGCGTTCTCGCATGACGAAGCGATGCGGATCATCGAGCGCGAATTGGGGGCGCCGGTCGGCGATCTTTACGCTGAAATCGAGTCGCGGCCGGTGGCCGCCGCGTCGCTCGGACAGGTTTACCGCGCGCGATTGCATTCGGGCGAGACCGTGGCGGTCAAGGTACAGCGTCCACATCTGGAAGACGTAATCAATTTCGACCTGGCCGTGTTGCGCGGCATCGCGCGCTTTATGGTCCGGTTCCCGAATCTCGTGCGCGGAGTCGATTGGGAAGGGACGCTGAATGAATTCGCCGCGACCATTTTCGAGGAGATGGATTACGTTCAGGAAGGGCGTAACGCCGAGACTTTCCGCGGGCATTTCAAGAATTGGCGCGAGGTTTATGTGCCGGTGATCCATTGGTCGCATGTCAGCCCGCGCGTGCTGACCATGGAGTTCATAGAAGGAACCAAGGTCCTGGACGTGCAAACATTGACCGAGCGCGGCGTGAATCCGCCGGACGTGGTCAAACTGATCGCCCGGACCTACCTCAAACAACTTCTGGAAGACGGTTTCTTCCACGCCGATCCGCATCCCGGCAACTTGCGGCTGATGTATGACGGGCGACTGGCCTTCTTCGATTTCGGAATGGTCGGGCGTATCACGCCGCGGATGCAGAGCCTGATGATCGACGCCTTCTTCCACATCGTCGAACGCGATGTGAAAGGCCTGACTCAGGACATGATCAATCTCAACTTCCTCTCCCAGAACGTGGACCGCGACTCCATACGGTTGGTGGTCGAGAAACTCTTCACGGATTATCTGAACCTGAAACTCGGCGAAGTTCGTTTCAGGGAATTGACCTACGAACTGGCCGACGTGGTATACGAATACCCGTTCACGATCCCGGCCAATTTCACATACGTCATGCGCGCGATCATGACTCTGGAAGGCATCGGCCTGACGCTGGACCCGAATTTCAGCTTCTTCGACGTGGCCAAGCCGTACGCCAAGGAATTCATGCTCAAGCGCGAAGGCCGTCAATTCCGCGACATGCTGATCAAAAAGCTGATTTACGGCGAAAATCACGAAATCCAGTGGGATAAGATGTGGAAACTGGCCAAGATCGCGGTCAAAATGGCCTACGAGAACTGGGTCGCTCCTCTGGCAAGATAAGAAGCAAACACATTTTCCATATGCCATATTACATTTATCATTTGTCATCGCTGCTCGCGAGTCAGTTCCGGCAATGACAAATGATAAATGTAATATGGCATATGGAAAATGAAGGGCGTTTATACTTCGGTTATGACGACATTTGCGCAAAGAGTAGAGCGCCTGCCCAGGCTGGGGGTCGGGCTTTCGGGTGAATTTGACATCGCCTCCAAAGGCATTGACGTCTGCCGTATGAAGGAGCGCCATCCGGAACTGGTTCACTTTTACGAGTATGGCGGTGACCTTGAACGCGGCCTTGACGACGGCGTCCGGCGGTGGGCGGCGGCCGGGTTGCCGGCGACCTGGCATTTCCTGGACATCAATCTCGAAGAACGGCTGGACCTGGACCGTCGCTGGCTCACGCAGACCAAGGAACTCGCCGGCGAGATCGGCGCTTCGTGGCTTTGCGGCGATGCGGGCCGCTGGCATTTCGGCTTGCGCGAGCGCGGACATGGGATGCTTATGCCGCCCATACTTTCCCGCGAGTCGGCGCTTGAGACCGCTGAGAGCATCGTTCAGATTGAAGCCGAGACAGGAATGTTCTGCCTGCCCGAAAATCCGCCGGCGGTGATTTATCTCGGAGACCTGCACATCCTCGAATATTTCGCGCTCGTCGCCGAGCGGGCCGATTGCGGACTCCTGCTCGATTGCGCTCACCTGGCGATCTTCCAACAGACAAGAAACCTGCCGCCGCTCGCCGCGCTCGACAATTTTCCATTGGACCGTGTCGTCGAGATGCACGTCGCGGGCGGCGCTTACGCCGAGGTCGCCGGCTACAACTACATCGAAGACAACCACTCGCCCGAACCGCTGCCGGCGACCTGGGAGATTCTCGAATACGCCGTCCCGCGCGCGAAGAACCTGAAGGCCGTCGTCTTCGAGTGCGAACGCAACGCGCCGGAGGAGACTTTGGAAGTATTCGCGCGCCTCAATTCGATTTTTCCTTTATAAGACAATGGGAATGGCCACAGAGACACAGAGACACGGAGGAAAAAAGAAAGAGAGGCTGTCGGGAAACCTTCTTTCTCTTTCGGCTCTGTGTCTCTGTGTCTCTGTGGCAAAAGACAGGGGATGAGCCATCACACTCTTCAAAAGCTCATGGTCCGGATGCTCTTCGACGAAGACTTTGTCGAAGCGGTTTACGCCACGCCTGAGCGGACTTTGGCCGGGCTCGATCTGACTGACGCCGAGCGCGTGCAGTTGCTCGGCGTCGACCGCAGGGCCTGGCGTCACGACCCGCTCAGAAGAAGAAGGACGCTCAGAACGCTTGTTGAAGAGTTCAAGATTTCGACGACAATCGTCCTGGCCGAAACGCGGTCGCTCGCGTCGCTCGAAAGCTTCTTCTCGAGCCGGTTCTTTCACGGCTCGATCGAGGAACGCGGTTCGATGGGAATGGCGTTCGCGGAATTTTTGCTCGACGGTTACAGGCGCGGGCAGTGGAAGGCGCCTCAGATCGCGGACGTCGCGCGGCTCGAAGCCGCCGTCGCCGGATGTCGCAGGGCGCTGGCGAGGGAAGGGAATCATGTCGCAAGCGATATACCCGCGACAATCAGCGACAAGACGCGCGTCAGGCTCGCTCCCGGTTACGACGTGGCCGGTTTTCAGGCGAACGTCATAGCCGCAATCCAGCGCGTCGAGCAGTACCTGTTCGAGTTGAGCCTGATGCCCGCGATGGCGCTCTGCGATGACGCGCCGAGACTTCCGGCGCTGCCGGAAATTGACGAGCAAAAGAAGGCGTACCTGCTCTTCGGTCCCGGGGCGGCGGGGATCTCGATCACCAACATCGACAAGCCTGATTTCCTCGTCCTCTATGAAACAAAGCGCGCGGTCGAAATCAGGAACCTGTTGTCCAAACTCGCGCCGGCCAGAGCCAGACAGGCGCAGGGCATCCTCGCGGAGTGGCTCGAAAACGGCGCGCTGATGATCTTTGAGGAATAAACGCAACAA
>DASUFM010000146.1:0-2753 GCA_036274535.1 Blastocatellia bacterium | reverse complement strand
TCTAAACGTTCTAGGCGAGGCTGCCCCCAATTTCGCATGGCTGCCCATTGAAACAGTTCGGCCACAGTCATCATTGCAATTGCCAGTTCGTGGTTGAGAAGATGCGGCTCATAAAGCGCGGCCCTCGTGTCGCCTTTGAAGAGGTAAGAGACGATGTTTGTATCGAGGAGTATCGTGTTCATTTTTCGAGCGCAAGGTCTTCCTGTCTCTGTCGCCTGATAAAATCGTTAATGTCATCAGCAGTTTCATCATCTGGCCAGAAATCCACTTCTAGCCGTTTTAGGCTTGTTACTGGAGAGGTCCGCCGGACGTAGTTTGGAATCGTGAGCGCCTGTTCGCCATTCAATCCTTCCAACTGGAGCCAAGTTAGTTGGAGCGAACGCGAGACCGCTTCAATTAATTCGAGTCGTTCTCCAGGAGATAATTTCACGGCGGCGTTGACTACATTTTGAAGATTTTCATTCATCGATTTCCCTCCTATTCCACGTCATTTTATCATTACCTGCCGTCAATAAAGCTTATTTTGATGGGCGCCAAATCACCTTCCCTGCTCTATCAATATATCCGATTTTGGCGGACGGCAAATCTTCGCCGTCGAAAACCTGCGCCAAACCACCATTAAACTCCATCATCAGGGAGAACTCGGTCTGAAAAAGAATCTCTCCAGTCTTATCGATCAGTCCCCACTTTCCATTCAGAAGTATTCGCGCAAATCCTCCTGAAAACTTATCGGCGCCACCGAATCGAGGCTCAATAGCGAATTGCCCTGTCCTATCGATATAACCCAAGTATAGGTAACCGTCGTTTTTTATTACTCCTACAGGAGCCAGCCCCTCGGAAAATGGGTGAGCCTCATCAATCTTCTCATCGAGCTCAATGATTGTTTTTCCAGACTTATCGATATAAACCAGCCTGCCTCCTAAAGGACCGCCTATCAGGGCGCCTGGCCGTGGATCTATCGTCTTGCCGCCAATTCTGGTAAGCGCCAGTCCTTCTCTGAAGCCGCCGGGATCGGTAAACTTCGGCTCAATGATCATTTTTCCTGTTTTATCAATGAATCCGAAATGGTCTCCGACGTTCACGCAAGCGAGCCCTTCTGAGAAACCGCTCGCCCAGGTGTACTTGTAAGGAATCAACAACCTGCCTGTCTTATCAATATAGCCCCGTTTTCCCTCTCTGTTCACAACGACGCACAACCCTTCAGAAAATCCTCCAGCCTCATGAAATCGTGCGCTGATGACAAGGCGACCTGACTTATCGATGAATCCCCAGATATGATCTCCGCCTCCGTGCATCTGAAATTCACCGAAACCAACCGCTGCCAGACCTTCGGAAAAGTCGAGGGCTCTATCAAATTGCGGGCGAATTACAATACTTCCCGCTTCATCGATATAGCCCTGCTTATACCCATTCTCGCTTGTGGATATTACGGCCAGTCCCTCGGAAAAATCAGAAGCGCCTTCAAACTGCGGCTTGATCACAATTTTGCCATTTTGATCAATATATCCGCGCTTGTCGTCAACAATCACAACAAAGAGGCTCTTCGATCTCCTGTCCTGTGCGTTCGATAAACAACACAGGGACAGGATAATCAAGGCAATGAAAGTTCTGATCGTAAGCTTCATTTCCGAATTGCTCCGTTTGTTCGCTACTGATTACTGCCGATCGGATCGCCGGGCGGCGTCGGCAACTGTCTGGGCTGCTGCCTGACAGCCTCAGGGCGGTTCAGGAAGCGTTCGATGTCATCATATGTCGCGCGGCGATGCGCGTCGGCGCCGGCCGTGGCTTTGAGCATGGCGCTCAGGCTTCGCAATGCGCTTGTAGCTTCCGCGCGCACGAGCGGCGACGCGTTTTCATTGCCGGCCAGATCCATCAAACGCTGCGCGGTCAGGCTCTGCACGGATCGCTGGATTGCTAGATAGTAGGCGTTCTGCGGCGCGGGAGTCTTCCACGTCGCGGCGATGATCGCATCCAGAGACTCTTTGAAGTCGGGATTGGCCGTGTTCTGCGCGTGGAAATCGATCATTCGCGCTGCGCGTGTAGGTTCGAGCAATGCGCCGAGCGTCAGGTCAGCGGCTATTGTAGCGGCCCCCAGCGGATCGAAAGCCGGGTCGGTCCGGCGGTTGAAATATTCCGTCGCGCCGCCTTCAAAGCCGGTGGCGATCGGCGGAATCAGTTCGAGGACCTGTTGCGGGATGGCCAGTTCTTCGACCTTGATGGTGTCGAGGATGGCCTTCAGAGCCTCACGCTGGCGGGCGGCCGGGACGATCTCGCGGAACTTCGCCGGGCTCGGTCCGTTCGCGGTCTTGACGGAGTAAGTGAAATACAAACCGCCGACGGATTTCGCCGCAGCTATGAGTTGATAACGGTGATGCAGATACAACGGCAGCAGCTTCGCCTCGAGCGCCGACAGCGGCTGTCCGGTCGAGATGCTGTTCAGGCCGAAGTTTTTCAGGCCGATTCGCCTCACTTCCATCTCGTGGCGCAGGCCGGCGACCGCGTCAGAGCCGTTGTCCCATACGCTGGCCAGCGGGTGCGCCGTCCCTACGCCGCGCGCGTCGCCATCGTCAATGAACATCATTCCATCGGCGATTCCCTTCTCGACTATTTTTTCAAGCTCGGCTTTTTCATCGACGCCCGGCGCGAATTCGGCGTAAGCGAAGGTGACCGAAAACTTGTCGTATTCGCCGATGCCCGCGGCGTATGCGTTCGATAGATCGAGCTTGCCGTCTTTGATTTCGACCCACGGCGCG
>DASUFM010000145.1:0-7151 GCA_036274535.1 Blastocatellia bacterium | reverse complement strand
GATCAGCGCGCTCGGCATACCTGCTTATCAGATCACGACCGGAACAGTCTGCCACCTCGACGCGCGGATGATTCACAACACGCTGCACAGCTTCAATGTCGACAGCCTCGATCTGCTCTTCATCGAAAACGTGGGCAACCTGGTCTGCCCGGCCGAGTTTTATCTGGGCGAAGACCTGCGCGTGATGGTTTATAGCATGGTGGAAGGAGTCGACAAGCCCAAGAAGTACCCTGTCATGTTTCACGAGTCCGAAGCCGTGCTGATCAACAAGATCGATCTCGCGCCGTATGCGGGAGTAAGTTTGGATGAGTTGCGTCGCAACGTGCTCGAAGTCAGCCCGGAGACGGAGATCTTCCCCATCTCCTGCCGCACTGGCGAAGGCGTCGAAGCGTGGATCGACTGGCTGAAGCGACGAATCGCTTCAGCGCGAAGGGAGCGGAGTAAATGAGCCGCGCTACCTCAGAGCATCCCGCCGAACGACGGCGGCATTGCGTTGGGACAGATAGTCGCGGCGGCGCGAGCCTTGAGAAAGGAGTGATCGAATGTGTCTGGCCGTTCCCGGGAAGATCATCAGCGTCGAGGGCGATGACCCGATCCTGCGCGCCGGAAAAGTGAGTTTCGGCGGCGTCATCAAGCGGGTCGATCTAACCTACGTTCCCGAAGCGAAGGTCGACGATTACGTCATTGTTCATGTGGGCTTCGCGCTCAGCGTCGTCGACGAGCAGGAGGCTAAACAGGTCTTCGAGTACCTGAAAACGATCGGCGAGTTGAGCGAGATCGAAGGCGGATCGAATGTGGAGGCCGTATGAAATACATCGACGAGTACCGCGACGCAAAAATGGCCGAAGAGTACGCGCAAGCCATCGCCCGACTCACGATGAAGCCATGGACGTTGATGGAGGTCTGCGGCGGCCAGACTCATGCCATCGTCAAATTCGGCATTGACGAGCTGCTGCCTGACAAGATCACTCTCGTGCACGGCCCCGGCTGTCCCGTCTGTGTCACGCCGATCGAACTGATTGATAAAGCCATCGAGATCGCCTCACGACCCGATGTCATCTTCTGCTCATTCGGCGATATGCTGCGCGTGCCGGGGACGCAAAAAGATTTGTTCGTCGTGAAGGCCGGCGGCGGCGATGTGCGGGTGATCTATTCGCCTCTCGATTGCCTGAAGATCGCGCGCGAAAACCCGGATAAACAAGTCGTCTTTTTCGCGGTCGGATTTGAAACGACTGCGCCCGCCAACGCGATGGCCGTTTACCGAGCGCATCAGCAAGGCGTCACGAATTTCTCCATTCTGGTTTCGCACGTGATTGCGCCTCCGGCGATGGAAACGATCCTTGCGTCGCAGTCGAACCGCGTGCAGGGATTTCTCGCGGCGGGCCACGTCTGCACCGTGATGGGTTACACCGAGTACGAGCCGATCGCGGCGAAGTACCGCGTCCCCATTGTCGTCACCGGCTTCGAGCCTCTGGACATTCTGCAGGGCGTGTTGATGTGCGTGAAACAGCTCGAAGAAGGCCGCGCCGGGGTGGAAAACCAGTACGCGCGATCAGTCCGCCGCGAAGGAAACCGCGAAGCGCAGAGGATCATTCAGGAAGTCTTTCACATCGTTCCGCGCAAGTGGCGCGGAATTGGCGAAATACCTCGGAGCGGTTTAGGGCTGAGTGAACAATACGCCGAGTTCGACGCCGAGACTAGATTCGGTGTGGCCGATTATACGGCCGAAGAGCCGCCGGAGTGTATCAGCGGGGTGATTATGCAGGGCGTGAAGAAACCGAGCGAATGCCAGGCCTTCGGCGTCCGCTGCACGCCTGAGAATCCATTGGGCGCGCCGATGGTGTCGAATGAAGGCGCCTGCGCCGCCTATTATCGTTACCGCAGATCGCCGCAACACGTAGAGGCGATGGCGCCGGAGGTTTGATCACGTGGACAGCTCGAACGATTTCACGCTCTCGTGCCCGATACCGATTCGGCAATATCCGCAGGTGCTGCTCGCTCACGGCGGCGGCGGAAAGCTGATGCATCAACTCATCGAACGAATGTTCGCGCCGGCGTTCTCGAACCTGCTGCTCGGCGCGCGGCATGACGGCGCGACATTCAGCGTCAACGGGTCGAAGCTCGCCTTCACGACCGATTCTTACGTGGTCAGCCCGCTCTTCTTTCCAGGCGGAGACATCGGCGCGCTGGCTGTCAACGGCACGGTCAACGACCTGGCGATGTGCGGCGCGCGCCCGCTTTATCTCAGCGCCGGATTCATTCTCGAAGAAGGTCTGCCGATGGAGACGCTGTGGCGCGTGACGCAATCAATGCGGCGGGCTGCGGTCGAAGCCGGCGTGGAAATCGTCACAGGCGACACGAAGGTGGTTGATAAAGGCAAGGGCGACGGCGTCTTCATCAACACCGCCGGAGTAGGAGTGATCGAGCATGACTTTTCCATCTCTCCAGCCAGCGTGCGGCCTGGCGACGCGATCCTGCTCAGCGGTGACATCGGGCGGCACGGCATTGCAATCATGGCCGCGCGCGAAGGGCTGTCGTTCGAGAGCGAGATCACGAGCGACTGCGCGCCGCTCGCCGGTCTGGTAGGCGCTTTGATCGAGGCGGGGATCGAGATTCATTGTCTGCGGGATCTGACTCGCGGCGGGTTAGCTAGCGCGCTGGTGGAGATCGCCGAGTCCGCCCGCGTAAAAATCAGTATTGACGAGATCGCCATTCCCGTTCGAGAAGACGTGCGCGGAGCGTGCGAGATTCTGGGATTCGATCCGCTCTATCTGGCGAATGAGGGAAGGTTTGTCGCCTTCGTCGCACAGCCCGGAGCCGAACGCGCGTTGTCGATTTTGAATTCACATCCTTTCGACAGTGGCGCTTCAATAATCGGCGAGGTGGCGGGCGCTTCATCCGCAGTCGTGACACTGAAAAGCCGGATTGGCGCTACCCGGGTCGTCGATATGTTCACAGGCGAACAACTGCCGCGAATCTGTTGAAGCCGCTCTACTCTTTTGAGCGCCGCACAAGGCGCTCGAACTTTCGGTCCATCGCACGCGCGATTGACTGGCTGAGCGAAGTCTTGCCGACACCCGGAGGGCCTACTACGACTTCCGATTTCAATATTTTTCCGTACCACCTCGACTGAACAGTGCGCGCGCGCCGGTTCTTCCTCTGGCATTGCTTCGACATTCATTCAGCGCCGCAATTCGAAATCCCTGATCTACGCCGCTTTGCTCCGGCTCTCGACCGGCGCGGTTGCGATCTCATCTGCGGCGCGCTTGAGCAAATCGCGCACTTCTTCGTCGGTCGTTTGCGGGAAATTTTCGTACCAGAGACTGATGGCAAAAAACATCTCCGGCGTAGACAGACAGGTGAAGACCACATGATCTTTCAGCCTTTGGAACTCTTCACAGATTGATTCAGGCGCGACCGGAACCCCGATGACGACGCTGGCGGCGCGCAGCTTCTTGAGCGCTTCAATCGCCGAGCGCATGGTCGTGCCTGTCGCGATACCGTCGTCCACAAGAATCACAGTACGGTCCCGCAGGTCTGGCGCCGGGCGGTCGCCGCGGTAAGCGCGCTCGCGCCGCTTCAGTTCTTTCTGCTCTCGGTCCGTGACTAACTCAATCACTTCGCCCGGAATGGGATAATATCTCAATAGTTCTTCGTTAAGCACACGGACACCGCCAGACGCAATCGCTCCCATCGCCAGTTCCGGTTGGTCTGGAACTCCAAGCTTGCGAACGATCAGCACATCGAGCGGAGCCTTGAGCGCTCTGGCCACTTCAAAACCGACGGGCACGCCCCCGCGCGGCAGCGCGAGAACGATCATATCCTGGCGATTGGCGTAGGCCCGAAGCTTTTCGGCCAGCATCCGCCCTGCTTCAACACGGTCTCGAAATCTCATTTCCATAAATCATCTCCGCTTTCATTTCGGCGCCAAAGCAGCTTCTGAATTCGGAAACCATCGGCTCCAGAATTGTGACGCAAGGCAAATGCCAGGTAGTTTTCGATCCGATATGGATTCATACTTCCAGCCAATCTCTTGCCGTCACCCCCCTCTTCCAGGCGCGGACTACCGGCTTTGGCTTTCGCGAGAAGTTTCCGGCAATGTTCCGATCCTGCCGCCTGCTCTGGTAGCGGTATTATCCACTTGATCAGCCCTCACTCTTCAACTTGTCCTATGCGTTTTCGAATGTCTTCTTATGTCTTTTCGTCGCTGTCAGACGTCTGACGAGGCTCGTGATCACGATGGCCAGTTCGGCGGGATCGACCGGCTTGGCGACGTGCATCTGGAAGCCGGCCTTCAGGGCGCGCATCCGGTCTTCGGGGCGTCCATAGGCCGTGAGCGCCACCGCCGGAATGTAAGCGCCTCGCTCTTGCTCCCACGCGCGCGCGCGACGAATCAAGCTGTAGCCGTCTTCACCAGGCATCCCTATGTCGGCCACCATCACATCGGGCCGCTCCTGCGGCGGAACCGCTGTAATCAGGTCATAGGCTTCAGCGGCGGAACCGGCGGCGACCACGTCCGCGCCGTACTGCGTAAGCGCCAACTTAAGCAATTCGCGCGCATCATCCTGATCATCAACCACCAGCACGCGCACGCCCGCGAGTTCCCCCGAGCTTTTGACCGTAACCGGCGCGCCCCCGGCGTCCCCGAGCGGCGTGGCGACGGCGCGGACCGGAAGCGTAACGTTGAAAGTCGCGCCCCGGCCTTCGCCCGCGCTCTCAGCCTCGATCGTTCCGCCATGCAACTCGACCAGATATTTGACGAGCGCCAGGCCGAGGCCGAGGCCGCCATGCCTTCTGGCGCTCGACGCGTCAGCCTGTCGGAAGCGGTCGAAGACATAGGGCAGGAAATCAGGGCTGATGCCTTTACCTGTGTCGCTCACGGTGATGCAAATATGTGGGTCTATGCGCTCCAGGCCCACTTCAATGCGGCCTCCCTGCGACGTGAACTTGACGGCGTTCGAGAGCAGGTTCCAGACCACTTGCTGCAAGCGCGACGGGTCACCGGTGATCTGGCCGATTTCGGAGGGGAGATTAGTCTCAAGCGAGATTCTCTTGGCGTCAGCCGCCGGGTGAATCGTCTGAACCGCTTGCTCAATTACCGAGGCCAGATCCACCGGCCCGACCTCCAGCCGGAGCTTGCCGCTGATAATGCGGGCCGTGTCAAGCAGATCTTCGATCAGTTGCGCCTGCGCCCTCCCGCTGCGCTCAATGACGTCCGCCGCATGCTTGACCTTCGAGGCGTCCAACCCGCCATGGCTCAACAAAGCCGCGTATCCGAGAATCGCGTTCAAAGGCGAGCGCAATTCATGAGATACAATCGCAAGGAATTCATCCTTCGTCCGATTGGCTTCTTCGGCCTGGCGCCTCGCCTGCCGCTCGACTTCGTAAAGGCGCGCGTGCTCGATGGCCAGCGCGACGCGGTCGGCCGCCAGTTGCAGCAACCGCGCATCGTCTTCGGTAAAACGCCTGGTCCGGGTCGTGTCGGCATGAATCACACCGATGAGCCGCCCTTCGACGATCAGCGGCGCGCCGATCCGAGAACGAGCCCGTTGGCCCAGACTATAATTAATCACATCCCGCGTCGTGAGGTCTTCCACGATAAGGGGGACGCGGCTCGCCGCAATAGAGCCGACCGTTCCTTTTCCGACTGGAACGAGCTGTCCAGCCACATCCACTTCCAATCCGATCATGGCTCGCACGGCCAACGACCGCTCGTCTTCCGTTAATAAGAGGATCGCGGCGGAGTCGGTTTCGAGCAATTCCCGAATACGGGCCAGCATCTCCTGCAGCAAATCGTCGAGAGTCAGGCGCGCGAGGGCGCTGTCGGTCAACGCCTGCAGACGCCGGATACTCTCTGCCGCATGTTCCGCTTCAGCCCGCGCCGCTTGCTCGCGGGCGAGCAGTTCTTCGCGCTCGGCTTCGGCTTGCTTGCGGTCGTGAATGTCGGTCGAGGTCCCGATCCACTTTACGATCCGTCCCTGCTCGTTGCGGATGGGCGTCCCGCGCGCCAGGTACCAGCGGTACTGGCCGTCCTTGCGGCGAAGGCGGTATTCGGTCTCAAAAGGCTGACCGGTCTCGCCCGCCTTCTTCAACCGCAGCCGCGTGCTTTCACGGTCGTCGGGGTGAATCGCCTCCATCCACTTGGATCCAAGAGATTGCTCTACAGGAACGCCCACATACTCGACCCAACGCTGGTTGCCGTAATCCACCGATCCGTCTGGGCCACAAGTGTAAACGATCTGTGGCATGGCGTCGGCGAGTTGGCGGAGGCGCGACTCGCTCTCGACTATCGCGTCTTCGGCCTGCTTGCGCGCGGTGATATCGTTATGCGTGACGACAACCCCGCCGCGCCCGCCATACAGCGGCGTTACCGACATCAGGAACCAGCGCTTCTCGTTCGGCGAGTGGCAAGGATATTCGAGCATGAAGTTGGGACGCGCGCCGTCCAACACCGCCTGAATGCCAGCCAGCGTCGCCCCTATCTGGCCGTTACCTTGCTCCTGAGCGCGGCGGCAGACGTCCAGGTAATTGATCCCCACGCTGTCGGCAATGGCCTCGCCGCCGTTTTCTCGCGCGAAGCGTTTCCAGGCCTCGTTGACGGCGATGATGTTTCCATCCCCGTCGAGCACGGCGATTTGGGCCACCAGTGAGCCGAGCACGGCCTGGTTGAGCGCCTGACTCTCGCGCAATGCCGTCTCCGCGCGTTTGCGCTCAGTGATGTCAGTGGCGATACCGCAAACGGCGTAAGGCCGCCCGCTCTCGTCACGGAGCGGAAACTTGACCGAGATGAAGTCGTGCATCCCGTCGGCGCCGCCGATCAGCTCGTCAAACTGAAGCGGCGTATTGGCCTTGAGCACTTCCTGATCATTGGCGCGTATGGCGTCCGCTATCTCCTTGGCGTGTAAGTCGTAATCGGTCTTGCCTTTCACCTCGGACTCCGTCACGCCGTGAAAAACCTCATACCAGCGGTTGATCCGCAGGTAATGGCCCTCGAGATCTTTGACAAAGACGATGGCGGTGGAATTGTCGATGATGGCCCGCAGTTGCGCCTCTTTCGCCCGCAGCGCTTCGTCCGCGAGTTTGCGCGCCGTGATGTCTTGAATGTTGGCGACCGTGCGGGGCTGTCCCTCGGCGGCGCGGACGACCGTCCA
>DASUFM010000144.1:0-6084 GCA_036274535.1 Blastocatellia bacterium | reverse complement strand
CAGCCCGGCCCCGGTGAGTTGGGCAATACCGGCCGCAACTACTTCACCGGCCCCGGCGGCTGGAACGTGGATATGGCGGTGCTCAAACGCACCAACTTCACCGAGAAAGCGAATTTCGAATTACGGTTCGAATTCTTCAACATCTTCAACCATTCGACTTTCGGCTTTCCGACAGCAGTGCTCAGCAGCACTACATTCGGACGCATCCGAGACTCGTTGACCAGCGAATCGCGCAAGATTCGCGTCGGCGCGAAGATCAACTTTTAAATGATTTGACCAGTTACGCCCTCCTCACCACTGTCCGGCAACGCGATTCCAGACCTGAAAGGAATCGCGCCGCCGGGCTTTCATTTTTTCGGACCGCGACTTTAGATTTTCGGATAGATTCGTGGAAACCAGCGCCGGATGAATCTTTGCCACTTCAACTGCGATCTTCGTAACCGCTGCAATAGCGCCGGATAATTGGTCATCAACTCTCGCCAGTTTTAAATAAAAGGCACTGTCATCAGGTGGAATGTAACTTGCCTTAGCCTCAGGCAATTAAATCAATAATTAAAGATCAACTTTGCATCAGTTATCCATCAGGAAATCAGGACTCATTCTTATCATTGAGTAGCGGTATTATTTATTTGAGGAAAGCTCAAAACCAATCTACAAAGCCATCCCAGGGGCCTGGGATAATTTGAGGCTTACGGTTGATCTTCCCACATGACACCCAATCCACAGGAGGAAAATTATGTTAAGTAGCGCCCCCTTTACCAAATCGCTCGCCCGATCACTCGTAGGCTTGTGTCTGGGCCTGGCCCTGGCGGTATGCGCCTGGGCGCAAACTAACACGTCGCGTATCAGCGGCACAGTCACAGACTCCACAGGCGCGGTCATATCCGGGGCGAAGGTCACGGCGAAGAACGGCGCCACGGGCATCGCCCAGACACAGACGACCACCGAAGCCGGACTCTATTCGTTCCCGTCCCTGCCGGTCGGCGGCTATACGATCACCGTGGAAATGACGGGTTTCAAGACCGCAAATCAGGCGGGCGTGATCATTCAAGTCAATACGCCGGTCACTGTTGACATCTCGCTGGTGGTCGGGCAGACGAACGAGATCGTCAATATCACCGGCGGCGTGGAGCAGTTGCAGACCGACAACGCCACCATCGGCAACGTCGTCCAGCAGAAAGCGATCGAATCGCTGCCGCTCAACGGGCGAAACCCGCTGACGCTGCTCACGCTCGAACCGGGCGTGACGCAACGTTCATTCGGCGGCGTCGGATCTGGCGTCCACGTCAACGGCTCGCGCGACCGCGCCTACAACGTGACCATCGACGGCATCGAGGCGAACGAGTCGACGGTGCCCAACCCTGTCTCGAACCTTTTCCGCATCAATCCCGACAACATCCAGGAATACAAGGTCACGACCAACAACGCGACCGCCGAAGAGGGGCGCAACAGCGGCGCGTCGATCTCGATTGCGACGCGAGGCGGGACGAACGAATATCATGGGACGCTCTTCGAGTTTATGCGCAACACCGCGCTCAACTCGAATGACTTTTTCGCCAACGCGCGCGGCACGCAGAAACCCGAAGTCAAATTGCATCAGTACGGCGTGGAAGGCGGCGGCCCGATCATCAAAAACAAGACCTTCTTCTTCGGCAGTTGGCAGGGCCAGAACGTGAAATTCACACAGCCGATCGATCAGACATTCGGCTTCCCCACGATCTACACGCCGAGTATGCTCGCCGGCAAATACCGTTACCTCAAAGGCGGCGTGAACAGTCCTTCTCTGGTTGACCCGAAAACGGGCGCATTGGCGCCGGGCGTTCGTGAATGCGCGAACGCGACCGAAACTAATTGCGTCGCCACATATGACATCTTTGCCAATGATCCGCGCCGCATCGGGATTGATCCGGCGATCGCCAAGCTGTTCAACTCTTACCCCAAACCGAACGATTACTCGGTCGGCGACGGTTTGAATACGGCGACCTATTCGTGGAACCCGCCGACGCAGAACGAAGGGCCGAACTTCGCCATCCGCATTGACCACACCATCAACGAGCGTAACACCGTCTTCGGCCGCTTCCTTTACGCCGACCAGAACACGAGGCAGGGCGACCCTCTCAACGGCCGCCCGCAGGTCTTCCCCGGCTTCGCGCCGCTCGGCGAGGTCTTCCGCTCGTCGAAGAACCTGGCCGTGGGATGGCGCTCACAGTTCACTTCGAATATAAACAACGAGTTCATCGTAGGTTTCGCGCGCTTCTTCTTCCTGTTCACGCAAGGCGAAGCCAACCCCGATTTTCCGAACATCGTCCCGTACTCGTTCAACAACGCGAGCCTGCCTTTCATCAACACGCCGCGCACGGCGCGCGGCGTGACCACGCCACAATTACTCGACAACCTGAGCATCCTCAAGGGCGCCCACCAGATCGGCGTAGGCGGCAACATTCGCTTCTACCAGCACAATGACCAGCGCGGGCAGCCCGGCGGCATCAACGTCACGCCCACGCTTTCGTTCAGCGCGACCGTGCTGCCGCCGGCGTTTCCCTCTGGCACGCCGGCCGGCATCAACTCGAACGACCTGACGCGGCTGCGCGGCGCGATCAACGACGTGCTGGGAATCCCGGCGCGACTGACGCAGGTATTCATCGGCGACATCAACAGCGATACGTTCCTGCCCTTCGTCCAAAACGGCAAAGTATCTCTCTTCGACGTCGGCACGCGCTTGAAGCAATACAACGCTTATGTTCAGGACGAGTGGAAGCTGCGCCAGAATCTGACGATCAGCTACGGGGTGCGAATGGAATTGAATACGCCGCCGAAGGAAGCGGCCGGCCGCGTCTATATCGCCAACCAGCCGATTGACGGATCGCAGGGTCTGGTCACATACGGCAAAGGAGATACATTCTACACAGGCGATCACGATCTGGCTTTCGGCCCTCGTCTCGGCGTCGCCTGGAGTCCTGGCAAGAACAACAGGCTGGTCATTCGCGCGGGATACGGCATCGCCTACGATCCGATCTCGTCGTTTCAGGTGACGGCAGTGATGGGCCGCCCGCCGGGACTGGTCACGACCTGCCAGTCCACAGTCGGCACGACGCCGACGGCGGGTTGCGGAAGCGTGCCGGGCAGTACGACGACGCCCGTGCGTATTGCCGAAGGCTTCCCGCTGCAGTTGGCGGCCCCGACGACCAAACCGTCGTCATTCTTCACGCTGCCGGCGACCCTGCTCAGCAACGCGCCGCCCGTCGCCGCCTTCGATCCTAATTACCAGATGCCTACGGTGCATCAATGGAACCTGAGCGTTCAGCATGAGCTTCCGATGGGCTTCATCGCCCAGGCGGCTTATATCGGCCGCCGCGGCACGCACCTGCAGCGCGCCTATAACATTAACCAGATTGACGCCGGACCGATCCTGGGCGACTTCAGGGCGATGCAGTCGAACTTTGCAAAAGGATGCAGTCCTGACGGGTTGGACTGCCCTGCGGGCGTCACAGGCCAATTAGTCTCCTTCGTCAATTATCCGACCTCGGTTCCGAACAGTCCAAAAGGACCGTTGACACGGGCATTCGTCAACTCCAATACGACCATTACAGATCTGCAGCAGAACGGCGCGGGCAACTTCGCCGGGCGCGTCGAGCAGACTACGCTGGCGCTGAAACTGCGCCCAAACCAGCAGTTCGGCGTGATCACTTACATTGACGCCGGCGGCGATTCTTACTACCACTCGGCGCAGTTCACGCTGCGCAAACGGTTCGAGAAGGGCTTCCTGTTCGGGGCCGCTTACACCTTCGGCAAGTCGATTGACAACCAGTCGGTCGACCCGGTGGGCGCGTCATCAGGCGGCGGTTTGTCCACGACCAATTCGCGCACGCCGACCAACATTCGCAACTGGCTCGGTGAGCGCTCGCGCTCGGACTTCGACCGCACGCATGTCTTCACGTCCAGCGGCGTTTGGGAGCTTCCGGTCGGCAATGGCAAATGGCTGGACGCCGGAAACCGCTACGTGAATACATTAATCGGCGGTTGGACGCTCAACGGCATCTACACTTATATGACCGGCGAGCCATTCAGTGTCACCAGCGGAGTCCGGACGGCGAATTTCTCGCACATCTCGCGCGCCGACGTCGTCAAACCGGTTGAGGCGAAGTTGCAGGCAAAAGCCAGGGTCGCCGGCCCTGTGATCTTCCCCGACGCCTCCGCGTTCGCGATCCCCGCCCCGGGTTCGGACGGAGCGGGACGCAACATCTTCACCGCGTCGAGCTACTGGAACGTGGATTTCGGCATAACCAAGTCGTTCCAATTGAGCGAACGCTTCAGGCTCGATTTCCGCACGGAGATGTTCAACGCGTTCAATCATACCAACTTCGACAATCCGCGCGACGCGTCAACGGGCAGCCCGAGCATCCTGTCAACGGTCTTCGGCCAAACCTGTTGCGCGGCGGTCGCCCCGCCCACCACGCAGACCATCATCCAGACGGGTGAGGCCGCGCGCGTGATTCAATTCGCGCTGAAGCTGAAGTTCTAAAGTCACGGACAATTTACGCCCCCTCATCACTGTCCGGCGGCGCGATTCAATTCCAGAATCGAGTCGCCGGGCTTTTATTTTTCTGGCGCGAAATATTTTCAGCCGCGAATGAACACCAATGAACACGAATACTATCTTCGGGCCGGCTCAGTCTCGCAGGCTGTTTAGCCGCCATTTTCTCGCTTCCATTCGTGTTCATTAGTGTTCATTCGTGGCTGAACTTCTTCTTCTCGAATGACACCTAGTCCGGAGTGCCGATCTGGGAAAAAGGGCCGGACGGCGGCGCGGAATAACGCTTCTCTATAACTTCGCGGATGGCGTCTCGACTCTGCCATGGGGAGAGGTTGTGGTTCTGTTCGACCTGCGCGGTCTCATCGGCCAGATCGTCGTCTTTGATTATCGCGCGGAACCAGTTGGAGAAATCGCCGCGGCGCAGGTGATGGAGCCAGGTCTCGTCGTCCACGCCGTCGGCCAGTTGCATGAAAATGTGAAGGTTTTGCGCGCGCAGGTTTAGTTTGCCTTCGGGGCCGCGGAAATAGAAGCTGAGTTCCGGCCCCAGTTCGCCCTCGGCGTATTTGCGGTGGTGGCGCTGGCGCTCGCCTTTGGACGGTTCGCTGCGAAATTTGAACGGCGGTTCCGGTTGGCGCCTGAACCAGGCGACGGCCTCGCCCGTCTGCAATTCCATCGGCGCGAGCGACGGCGACGACTGGCCTGTCGCCTGACTGAATTTGGCCAGCGTGCGGTGGGGCGAGTCTCCGACGGCGATGACCAGATCGATCGCCGAAAGCGCGGCCGGCGCGACGCTCTCCGGGTGGACCGTGATCATCAATGTCCCGCGCCCGACCTGAGGCGCGGTCAACTCCGCGGGGTCCCACGACGCGTGCAACAGGTGATGAGCTTCGTCAATGACCGTCCAGTGCGGGCGTCCGCGCGTGGCGCGCAGTTCCTGCAGACGCGGCAACAATCCGGCGAAGAAAGGGGGGCGATGGTCGAGCGCGATTCCCAGAAGGTTGACGACCACGTTTTGCGAAGGCTGGTCGAGCAGTTCGAAGATCTCGTCCATATTCGGCGCGCGGCGGTTGTCGCCCAGCACTACCGCGCCCTCGAAATTCGAGTAATCACCTTCGGGGTCAATGATGCAGTATTGATAGCCGCGCTCGGCCAGACGTTCGAGAAAGCCGCCGGCCAGAGTCGATTTCCCGACGCCGGAAGGCCCCGCGATCAAAATATTGACGCCGTAAGGCTGCAATCTGACTTCCTCGCCTGTCTCGCGAACGCCGAGCAGGATGGAATGGCGCGCCAATCCAGGCTCCACCCCGCGCAGGTCGTCGCGGAGCAGCGCCTTGCAAAGTTCGATCACGCCCCTGCCATGGTCGCCTCGCGTCACCCAATCGGCTTCCTCTTTGACCGACGGCAGCGCGTTGGCCACCGCCACCGAGCATTCGCAGAGATGGAATAAGGCATGATCATTTTCGGCGTCGCCGATGGCGATGGCGTTGTGCGGCGAGAGCCCCAGTTCATCGAGCGCGACCCTGAGGCCGGTGGCCTTGTTAACGCCCGAA
>DASUFM010000143.1:0-2678 GCA_036274535.1 Blastocatellia bacterium | reverse complement strand
CAGGTATAAGGGGCGTCCGCTGCTCAAAGTGTCAACCAAAGTTCTGGAAAAAACGGCGATCAAGAAAGTCATGCCCGTAGCGCCTGTTGGAGTGAGAGCTTCCGGCGTTGTGCGTGTTCGATTATGGGTTGACATTGAGGGCAAGGTGGTTGAAGCAAAAGTCGTCAGCGGCCATCCAATGTTACGTGACTCCGCATTGAAGGCGGCCAGTCAATGGAAATGGAAAGAAGTTGAATGCATTAATGGCGTGCCGCCGATAGTCGTCGGTGTTCTGAACTTTGATTTCCCCAAAAACTGAAGGCGGAGCGAGTCATTCATCAAGATGTCAGTTTACAACCAACAACCGATTGATCTGTCGCGCATCGAGACTTATCCGCTCGCTTCGCGCCCAAGCAAAGTCACGACGCGCGATTTCGCCAGGCCCCTGACCGACGATGAAGCGCGGAACGCTTCTGCCCTGCTCGATTCCCTGCCCGGCATTCTCGCCGCCGATACGCTGCGTTCGATCGCTGGCGCGGTCGTCGAAGCCAGATCAAAAGGCCGGGCGATCATCTGGGGCATTGGAGGCCACGTCATTAAAACCGGTCTGGCCCCAATACTGATAGACCTGGCGCGGCGCGGTTTTGTTTCGGCCATCGCCATGAACGGCTCGGGCGTAATTCACGATTTCGAGATCGCATTGGCCGGATGGACCTCGGAAGACGTAGACGCGGCGCTCGGCAGCGGCGCTTTCGGGATGGCCGAAGAGACCGGGCGTTTGATCAACGAGGCGATCAAACGCGGCGCGTCCGAAGATTGCGGCGTAGGCGAATCGGTCGGCCGCGCCCTGGTCGAAATGAAGCCGCAATACGCCGATTACTCGATCCTGCGCGCGGCCTACCTTATGAAAATTCCCGTCACGGTTCACGTCACGATCGGAACCGACATCATACACATTCATCCGCATGCGGACGGCGCGGCCATAGGCGCCGCGACTTACCGCGACTTTCTGCTCTTCGCCTCGCTGGTCAAAGAGATGGACGGCGGAGGCGCTTACCTGAACGTCGGTTCGGCGGTGACTTTGCCCGAAGTCTTTTTGAAAGCCGTGACCGTCGTCCGCAATCTGGGCCATTCGCTGCAGGATTTCACCACCGGCAACTTCGATTTCATTCAGCATTATCGCCCTATGACGAACGTCGTGCGCCGTCCTGTGGCGGGCGGCGCGGGACGCGGTTTCCACCTCACCGGGCATCACGAGTTGATGATTCCGCTCCTCGCGGCTAGTATCATCAATCAAGATCTGGCAAAGTATTGATCAAAGGAAAGGCTGAAACCTCATCGAAATGCTTGAACTGGCTATACGCGCGGCCCGCGAGGCGGGGGCGATCCTGCAGGATTACGCCGCGCGCGGTTTTCAAATCGCGCACAAGGGGCGCATTAATCTTGTCACCGAGGCCGACCTGGCCAGCGAACGTCACATCAAGCGACTGATAGCGTCGCATTACCCGAATCACCGAATCCTCGCCGAAGAGAGCGGGTTGAGCCTGCATTCTTCGGATGAATACTGCTGGATCATCGATCCGCTGGACGGCACGACCAATTTCTCTCACGGGTTTCCGTGTTACGCCGTCTCGATCGGCGTCGAATACAAGGGCCGATCGGTCGCCGGCGTGATCTACGACCCGTCGCGCGACGAAATGTTCGCGGCCGAAAGCGGAGCGGGCGCGACCTGCAACGGCCGGCGCATACACGTCTCCGACGTAGAAAGACTCGAAAAATCGCTGCTGGTTTCCGGCTTTCCTTACGACGTGCGCGAGCGGATGGGCGAATACCTGCCAGCCTGGCGCGAATTTCTAGCTCATGCGCAGGGCTTGCGGCGCTTCGGCGCGGCGGCCATCGACATGGCCTATGTGGCGATGGGCCGCGTGGAAGGATTCTGGGAGCATGGCCTGAACGCCTGGGACACCGCCGCCGGATGGATCATCGTCGAAGAAGCCGGCGGGCGCGTGACGAAACTCGACGGCTCGCCCTTCGACAACCATATGCCGAGCCTGCTGTGCACCAACGGCAAGGTGCACGACGAGATGCTCGACGTCCTCAGATCGCTCCCTGATGAATGAAGACCGTTGGCCACAGAGACACAGAGACACAGAGAAAGAAACAAGAAGGAGAGAATGGGAGATTGAATTGATAGAACGTCGCTCTCTTTATCTTCGCCTCTGTGTCTCTGTGCCTCTGTGGCTATCCATCCATATGAGGTCTACTGTAGATTAATTTATGGAATTCGCCCGCAAACTGAACCTCTTCGACGCGACGATGATAGTCATCAGCGGCATCATCGGCTCCGGAATTTTCATCAATCCTTACATCGTCGCGCAGACAGTCAGGACGCCGTTTCTGATTCTCGCGGTCTGGGTGGCGGGCGGGCTGATCGCCCTGGCCGGCGCATTCGTGTTTGCCGAGCTGAGCACGGTGCTGCCGAAAGTCGGCGGCCAGTACGCGTTCTTTCGTGAAGCCTTTCATCCGATGGTGGCTTTCCTGCATGGCTGGTCGTTGCTGCTGATTATTCAATCGGGCGCGACCGCCGGGGTCGCCGTCGCCTTCGCAAAATATCTGAGGCCGTTGCTCAACCTGCCCGAAACATTCGTGGCGCCGCTGGCGGTGACGATCCTGCTCGGGCTGTCGGCTTTTCATGCTCT
>DASUFM010000142.1:0-4095 GCA_036274535.1 Blastocatellia bacterium | reverse complement strand
ATTCAACGTTTTTCTTCCATTCCCGAGCATTCTGCTGGCCATCGCGATGGTCGCGTTTCTGGGACCCAGCCTGAACAACCTGATCCTTGCGCTCTCCATCATCGGCTGGGTGGGATACGCGCGCCTGATGCGCGGGCAGGCGCTCAAAGTCCGCGAACTCGATTTCGCCACGGCCGCGCGCGCCCTGGGCGCAAGCGACCTCCGAATCATCGTTCTTCATATTCTACCGAATGCGATCCAGCCGATGATCGTGCAGGCCAGCCTGGGGATGGCAGGCGCCGTCCTCGCGGAAGCCAGTTTGAGCTTCCTGGGCCTCGGCGTGCCGCCGCCCGCGCCCAGCTGGGGAGTAATGCTCAACGACGCGCGCAGTTTCCTGCGCGTCGCGCCTCATTTGCTCATCTTTCCTGGGCTGGCGGTAATGCTCACGGTAATGGCCTTCAACTTCGTCGGCGACGGACTGCGCGAATGGCTCGATCCGAAGCAGAAACGGCAGTGAATTGCGGATTGCGGATTGTTAGTGGCGCCAGGTTTCGAGCAGAGTTCGCCGCGATTAAAGCAGGATTCTCGGATTCAATAAATCCGCAATCCGCAATCCGTAATCCGCAGTTGGTTGACGGTCATCCGGCGCGCAGATACACTTTCTTTTCCCATTCTATTCCCAGGAACTACGACTATGCGATTCTCGAAACTAATCTCACTCGTCTCCTGCAGTCTTCTGTTGATTTGCGCGCTGGCGACTATCGCCGGCGCGCAGAAGAAGGATAAAGACAAGGACAAGGACAAAGATAAGGGCAAGAATCCTCCGGTCCCGGCGGTCATTCCGCCGACGCCTTTCAGCGACGTTCGGCGGGACGACCTGCTCAACGGGTTGCAGATCATCACGCTCGAACGCGCCGGCGACGCGAACGTGAAATGCGACCTTATTATTCGAGCCGGGGCGATGTTCGATCTGGCCGGCAAAACCGGCCTGGCGGCTCTCACCCAGGAGACGCTGCTCGCCGTCAATCCTCAGTTGAAAGAAGAGATTGATTCGCTGCAGGGGAAGATCGATTGGGGAGTGGACTGGGACACGACATGGTTTCACATCGAAGCGCCGGCGGGCAATTTCGACGCCGTCCTTGAAATTCTGGGGCGCCTGCTGGTCGTCGAAAACGTCCGCCCTGACGCGTTCAAACGCGCGCATCAGGAGCGCCTGGAGAAAATCAAATCCTTTAAGCCGGCTCCGGCTGAACAGGCCGACGAAACCTTCATCAAAACCGTCTATGGCGATCATCCTTACGGTCATAACACAGACGGCGTCGAAGGCTCCTTGTCCACAATCAAACAGGCCGACGTTTATGATTTTCTCAAACGCTTTTACATCGCGAACAACGCTTCGATCATCGTGGTCGGGGATATAACGCATGAACGCGTAATGAAGCCGTTTAGAACCTTCTTTGGCGGATGGGCGAAAGGACAGACCGTCCCGGCCACTTTCCGGCAGCCGGCGCGGACCCTTCAGTTGAAGCTGGTGAAAGTCGAGGTTCCCGACGCTCCGAACGTCGAATTGCGTGGAGGGATGATCGGATTCAGAAGCGCTGATCCGGATTTTGTCATCGCCGAGGTGATGGCCCGAATTTTGAACGCGAGACTGAAACGCGAGGCTGACTCAATCGGCGGAAGTTTCATGGCTCAATCGCCGCGCCGCATCTTATCGGGGCCGTTCTATTTCTCCGCGACGATTCCGGCCGATCAGGCGTCCGCGTTTTCAATCAGGGCGACTGAGAATTTGGCGTCGCTGGCCACGACCGCTGTTTCCGCCGAAGAGCTGGCGGCCGCGAAATCGGCCCTGCTGGAAGAGCGCGCCGCGCGTCCGGTCGAAGATTATTTGCGCGAAATAGAGGTTTTCAAGACGCCGAAAAATTATCCGCTGACCGTCAAAGACAGCATTGAAAAGATCACCGCCGCCGACGTGCAGCGCGCCGCAAAACGCATTCTCGACGCCAACGCGATGACCGTCGTGGCGCTGGGGCGGGTCGGCGCAAATTTTAAATCGAATCCATAACGCTCACTGAATCTCAAATTTGAAATTCGATATATGAGACCCGCGTATGCCTTTGCCTGTTGAACCGACCGAAATCGAGGCGCCACGCGCCGCGACGCCCAACCCTGAGCTGAACGCGTCAGGTAAAGCCCGTGCGGCGCGCGCGATGTTCGCCGAGATCGCCCCCAGTTACGACAGGCTCAACCACTTGCTCTCGATCAACATCGACAAGCTCTGGCGGCGCTTCACGGTCAAAAAGCTGAAAGGCGCGCTATCGCGTCCGGACGCGATAGCTCTCGATTTGTGTTGCGGCACGGCCGATCTGACGCTCGAACTGGAAAAACATGCGCGCGTCATCGGCTGTGACTTCTGCCACTCGATGCTCGTCATCGGGAACGAAAAGATCAAGACCAGACAGGTCCGGCGCGCCTTCCTCGCCGAGGGGGATGCGCTGCGACTGCCATTCGCCGATCGCAGTTTCGACGTCGTGACCATCGCTTTCGGCTTGCGAAACCTGGAAAACGTCGAAGGCGGATTGGCGGAGATTTTGCGCGTGCTCAAACCGGGCGGAAGCGCGGCGGCGCTGGAATTTTCGCGCCCCGTGATCCCGGTCTTCCGCCAGGCTTTTGAGTTTTACTTTCATAACATCCTTCCCCACATTGGTTCTCTCGTTTCGGGCTCCGGCGGCGCGTATCGTTACCTGCCCGCGTCGGTGCGCGCGTTTCCCGACCAGAAGCGTCTGGTCGAGATAATGCGCGAGGTCGGGTATGCGAACGCGCGTTACCATAATCTGACCGGCGGCGTCGCCGCGTTGCATATTGGCGAACGAATGTGAAAGGCTAGGCATAGTTATGATCGAACCAATCAGTTTTTTTACCGGGAAATTCGACATCTCGATTTCCGACATCGAATCCTTACTCGGCGCGGCGTTGTCGCGGGGAGGCGATTACGCCGACCTGTACTTTGAATACACAACGCTAAACTCTCTGAATCTCGAAGAACAGATCGTCAAATCGGCCAATCGCGCGTCGCGGCATGGCGTCGGAGTGCGGGTAATTTCAGGTGAAAAGACCGGGTATGCGTACTGTGACGAGATCGACGTCGCCGCGATACGGAAGGCCGCCCTGACCGCCGCGCACATCGCCGAAAGCGGGGGTGGCCCTGGTCAGGTCAGCGTGTCGCCGAATCGTCCGGCGCGCGATCTTTATCAGGTAGCGCAGTTGATTGAAGACGAACCGCTGCCGCGCAAAATCGAGCTGCTCAATCGGATTGACCGGAAGGCGCGGGCTTTCGACCGGCGAATACGCGAAGCGCAGGTGAGCCTCGCGGACGAATTCAAGGTCGTCCTGATCGCCACTTCAGAAGGCAGCCTTGTCGGCGATTCCCAGCCGCTGGCGCGAATGCGCGTGATGTGCATCGCCGATGACGACGGCGCGCTGCAATCCGGAGTGTCGGGCGGGGGCGGGCGTGTCGGAATGGATTTTTTCAGCGACCAGCTCCTGGACCAATACGCCGACGAGGCCGCGCGCCAGGCGATCATTCAACTTGAAGCCCGGGACGCGCCCGCGGGTTCGATGGAGGTCGTGCTGGGGCCCGGCTGGCCTGGCGTGCTGCTGCACGAAGCGGTCGGCCATGGCCTCGAAGCCGATTTCAACCGCAAAGGCATGTCGGCATTCTCCGGAATGATGGGCCGAAAAGTGGCGAGCGAACTCTGCACCGTGGTGGACGACGGCGCGATGCCGAATCGACGCGGCTCTCTCAATATAGACGACGAAGGCAACCAGACCTCCCAGACTGTGTTGATCGAAAACGGCGTACTGCGCGGATATTTGCAGGATAAACTGAGTTCGCGGCTGACCGGAGCGGGTTTGACCGGCAACGGCCGGCGGGAAAGCTACCGCCACATGCCGATGCCGCGAATGACCAACACTTACCTGCTCAACGGCGCGAGCTCTCCCGAGGATATAATTCGCTCCGTCAAACGTGGGCTATACGCAGTGCAATTCGGCGGCGGCCAGGTCGACATCACCAACGGCAAATTCGTTTTCAGCGCGACAGAGGCTTACCTGATT
>DASUFM010000141.1:0-3825 GCA_036274535.1 Blastocatellia bacterium | reverse complement strand
ACGCCGGCTCGCTGCGCCTGGATTACAGGGTGAACGATAGGAATTCGATCTACGCGCGTTACTTCCGGGATCAAGGCGACAACGATCAGCCGCAGAACGTCTCGGGCAGCCGCGCCATCATCAAGGCCGTGCCGCAGAACGGCGTAGTGGCCTTCCAGAGCACGATCGGTTCCAATAAAATCAACGAATTCAAGGTCGGTTTCAACAGCGCCAAGACGCGCACGTCCGGTTTCGCGCCCACGGTCAATGGAATTGATCTGTCGGCTGTGACAATTAACATTAGCGGCAGCGTGGCCAACACCGGCATCCCCGGGCAGGGCAACTCGTCAGGCATTACTATTCCGGGCGGTTTGGTGCGCGCCAATAGCGCCACTAACGGACGTGGTCAGCCTTACACGCCGTACACGGTCGGTCTGATTGACAACTTTAGCTTGCTGCGCGGCAATCACAACGTCAAATTCGGCGGCGAAGTCCGTCTTCTCCGCATGTACACTGACCGACTTGGGGGCACGACCTACACTTACCAGAACCTCACCAACTTCCTGAACAACACGGCGCAAACAATCCAATACCTCGGCGACGTGAGCGCGCCCAGCCCCTTCAACAACGGCGCCACCGGCGAGCGTTTTGCCAAGACGGAGTTCTATATCGGCTACGCGCAGGATGAATGGAGAATCAAGCCGAACCTGACGTTCAATTATGGACTGCGCTACGAGTACTACTCGCCGTTACGCGAGGATCAGGACAGGCAGGTCGTATTCGACCTCGGCGCCGGCGCGATATTGCCGTCGGACACGACTATCTTCAAAGCTCTGAAGACAAACTTTGCGCCGCGACTGTCGGTGGCCTGGTCGCCTTATGAAACCGGCACGGGCTTTTTCGGAGGCGGCAAGACGATCATACGGGCCGGCTTCGGGATTAACTATGGACCCGGGCAGATTGAGGATCAGATCCAGCCAATTGAATCAGATCGCATCAGTTCGTCTTTGAGCAACGTAACTAACGCATTCCCGGCAAACATTCCGGCGATTGTCGCCAACTTCGCCAACAACCCCAATAACCGGCAATACCAGCCGCGCGCCTACGACCGCCCGAACTATGTGGTTCCTGAACGTATTTTCTCCTATACCGCTTCCATACAGCAGGAATTGCCATATAAGATGGCATTGACGCTGGCCTACGTCGGCAGCCAGGGACGCAACCTCTTCTTGCGCAGCGTGGGGAACAACATTACGCAAGTCCTGACCAACGTCGATCCGACGCGGAACGCCATCGTCATCCGTGAATTTTCGATCGTGACGAACAATGGCCCTGGTAATAATCCTACCGTGCAGAATCCGTACGCTGAAATCGACTACAAGCGGAGCGGCGGGCATGACAGCTATAACGCCTTGCAGGTTTCGTTGGGGCGCCGATTCAACACCGGTGTGACGCTCAACGCGCAATACACCTATGGGACAAGCCGAGGCAATACCGCCGGGTCGAACGAAGCGGTGACATCGGCCAACAACGCCCGAGTCACCGATGCGTTCGACTATGACGACGGTTACAACAATTTCGACGTCCGCCACACTTTCAACGTCAGCGCCATTTATGCGCTGCCTTTCGGCAGGAACCTCTCAGGCGCCAGGAAATCCCTCCTGGGAGGTTGGGAACTGGGCACGATTCTGAATGCGCGCAGCGGTCTGCCCATTCCAGTTCAGATCACCAGACCGGACTTCCTCTACCTGGATCAGGCAACGGGCATCTATTACGGCGGGCCGGGGGCTGGTCGCGTAGCAGTTATCAACACGCCTGGCGGCGGCGCTTCGCGCAACGTGCGCCGTCCGGACCTGATCGCGGGTGTTGATCCTTTCCTGGACAAGGATCGCGGAATCCTCAACCCGGCGGCCTTTGCGATTCCGAAACCGGGCGCGTTCGGCAATCTCGAGCGCAATCTTCTGCACGGGCCTGGTTTCTTCCAACAAGACATAATCGTGGCCAAGAAATTCGTCATTACCGAATCGACCAACCTCGAATTCCGCTCGGAGTTCTTCAACATTTTCAATGTGACGAACTTTGGGAATCCGCCCGGCCAACTTCCGAGCGCCTTCACTACCGGGAATGCGGTGACATTACAGCCAGGTCAGCCTTTCTCGGCCGCCACGGCTGGCTCCGCGTTCGGTGTCGTCAACCGCACGGTGGAACGCTCGGTCGGACTGGGTACGAATCGGCAGATTCAATTTGCGCTTCGACTCAATTTCTAGGACGACAGGGAAAACGCGGGACACGCGGAAATAATGGAAATCGGGGAAGAGTTGATCGAGAATTCTTCGGCTTTTCCGCGATTTCCGTTTTTTTCGCGTGTCCCGCGTTTTTCCAGGCTCTCTTACCACTACCAGGGATCGTTTTTGCGTCCCCACCACCAGACGGGTTAAATGGCGCACCCTGCGAGATCGCTTTTCTGCGTTTCTTCCGACAAATACTCGCTCAGCGTGATGTAATTTCCCTGTTTCGTCGGATGCAATGTCTTGTCGCCTTCTCTCATTTCACAATGAATTTCCAGTATCTCGTCATCCTCGCTGACTCCAGATCGCTCGACGGCTTCTTTAATCTCTGACCATTTCATAAACCTTCAACTCCCTATTGAACAAATTGCTTACATTTGGATGTGACCTCCATTCGCATAAAGATGGCGTAAGCGGCGCATGAAAAGTTGATAAGCGCGCCATCTTTTTCAGATTATTATTCTCCGGCCGCAAAATTGGCGCCGCTAGTGACAGACAAACGACAAGCGCGTATATTCCAGACGTAACCCGTTAATATACATTTATTGAGCGATTGTCAGTGTCCGGAGTCTGTTTCACGTGAAGACGCCAAACGAACAGATGCCTGACGCCAGTATCGGCGCGCGCTTCAGCCGCCGGTCAATTTTATTCTGGGCAGGGCTAATACTGGTCTCAGGAGTTCCAAGAATCCTCGGAGCGTTTCTACTGCCGAACGCGTTCGGAGACGCCTATTCCTACTTCGAATACATCGAGGGGATGCGCTCGAAAATGGCGAGCGGGACATTTGCGATAAAAGACCTGCATGGATTCTGGTTCCCGATGTATCAATTTACCTGCGCCGTCATAAGCCTTGTCTTCGGCCATACGTTTTATGTGGCGAAGCTCGTTTCGGCGCTTTGTGGGATTGGCGTCTGCTTGCTCATCTATCAGATCAGCATGCGATTGACGGACCATCGGCCGTTTTCGCTGCTGGCTTTCACACTGACCGCTCTCAACCCGCTGCATGTCCTCTATTCATCATCCTCGATGACGGACATTCCGCATGCCTTTATGGTGATGGCCAGCCTCTATTTCGTCATGGGGAAACGTTGGAAGGTCGCCGCGGTCTTCGCCGCCGCCGGCGGCTTTATGCGCATCGAGAGCTGGATGCTGATCGCGCTGCTGCCAGCGCTGCAATTCCTGTTTCAGCGCAGGGTTTCGCTGGCGGCGCTGGGCATTACGCTGATCTCACCGCTTTTCTGGTTCTACATCTGCTGGAAAGCGACCGGAAGCGCGCTTGCCTACTTCGAGATCCGCAACCGCTACCTTGCCGAACACATCGCGGCTAATCCGGCGGTCACGGTCTTTTCGCAGCAACGCCTGTTCCTTGACGCCAGGAGATTGTTCATTTCCACCAATCTCGCTGTATTGCTCAGTTGCGTCGCCGCGGTCTGGATGAGTCTGCGTAGAATGATCGCCGGGAATATGGATTGGCGAAAATGCGGGACGGCTGAGTTGGCCGGCGTGACTGCGACCAACGTTTTCTTCTTTTCCAATCTGGGCTTTCTTTTACTGGCTT
>DASUFM010000140.1:0-3245 GCA_036274535.1 Blastocatellia bacterium | reverse complement strand
ACTGACCCAATCTCGCATGCAATTGCATGTAAGGCTTGCTGTATCTGCGGCAGTTTTGGAGCGCGGTAGGTCGGGATGCCGCTGGTATCGTACATTGATTTGCAATCCGCTCTAAATTTACTGAAAACCGCAGAGGGCGCGGCAGGTTCACAGAGAAAAGCCAGTTTCGATCTTTCTCCGCGAACCTGCCTCGCCCTCTGCGGTTTGACTGTCTGTACTACCGGGAGCCGCTAGGCTTGAAGGTCGCTCATGACCTTGAGCAGCGCGGTCTTGAATTTGGCCATTTCTTCCTTAGTCCCGACGCTGATGCGGGCATATGTGGGCCACACCGGCCAGACGCGTCCGATATAGATTTTCTCCTTCTTCATTGCGTTGATCAGCCTTCGCGCCGGCATTTTGGCGTCGAGCATGAAGCAGTTGCTCACGGAAGGGATGAACGAGATATTGTTCTTTTGGAGGAAGGCGAAAACGTCTTCGCGGATGTCCTTGATGATCTTGCGGCGCTCCGGGACGAGGGTTTTGACTTTGAGACTCGCCGTGGCGCCGACCATTCCGGTCACCGGCAGCGCGCCGGCGCCGTAGCCTCTCAGCTTGCCGATCAGATCGGGTCTTCCAATCGCCGCCCCGGCTCGCAGGCCGGCCATCCCGTAAAGTTTCGAGAAGGTGCGCAGGATGATCACATCCTTGTCCATGGCCACGAGGTCGGAGCACATCGGCTCATCGGAGAGGTGAATGTAGGCCTCGTCGAGCAGAACGACGGTGTCTTCGGGCTTGTTGTTGACCAGCCATTCGATGTCGGCGCGCGGCGTGATGGCGCCGGTCGGGTTGTTCGGGTTGCAGATGTAGATCAATCCGGCTTTGCGTTCCTGCGCCGCTTTGACCATTGCCTTGACGTCGTGGGCGTAGCTTTGGGTGAGTGGAACCTTGACCACTTTCGCGCCGACGAACTGCGCGGCGCGCCCGCCCGCTTCGTAGCCCGGATCGGACATTACGAACGGTTTTTCCTTCGACGTATACGCCAGCACCGCCCGGTGCAGGGGGTCGCTCGAACCGGCGAAAGGCAGGACGTATTCCGGGTCCAAGCCCTCCTGCTCAGCCAGCGTATTGGCTAAAGTATCGGTCTCTTCATAACTATAGCGCCCGCCCCTGGCGATCACCCTGGCGATGGCTTCGGCGGCTTCGGGGCAGGGACCCAGTGGATTTTCATTGGCGTTGATCTTCACCGCGTCGGCTGGGATCGGGCCGGTTTTGGAAAGCTGCGCAAGGGCGCTCTCGTTGTAAAAGGGCAATGTCGCGCCCGCCGCCAGCAGCGTGGCCATACGGCTGAACGCTCGGCGGGAAATTGGCGACTCGCTGTTACATCGGGCGGAAAGCTGTGGACGGGTCATGATTATTATCCTCCGGAGCTTGAAAACTGTTTGAGTTTGACCGGCGTCGCCGAATTGGAGGCGCCAGGAATTCGGTTGTTGATTGAAGCTAGCAGTCTTTGATCCAGGCCGACCAAACGCAATTCGCCGCCGCGCCTCCACTGTCGCTCGGCGAGTTGTCGCAGGCAATCGGTCGCGGCGGAATCAATCGGTCCGGCTCTGGTTAAATCGAGCACCAGCGTCCTGGCCGTGACCTCGCGCATCAGCGTGGTCAACACCTTTTCGCTGGAAGCGAAGAAAAGCGGCCCTGTCAGCCGGTACATTTGAGTTTCGGCCCGGGTTTCATCGAAAGGATGCGCCGGGCCGGGAGAGAAAGCAATGGCTGAGGGTTCCTTCTTTGCTGGGTCAGGAACAACCGGTTCGAGACGCGTCGATTGAGCCGAGCGCTCGACAAAAAGCAACATGGCGATGAGCGACCCGACGCCCACGCCGACGATCAAATCACTGAAAATGACCAGGCAAAACGTAAGCAGGAACAGCGCCGCGTCGCTCCGGCTCGTGCGCGGCAGATCGCGGAATCGTTTCAAGTCGATCAACTGCAGCCCGACGGCCACGGTCACGGCGCCGAGCGTAGCCAGCGGAATCCTGCTTATAAGATCGCGCATCGGGAGCGCGAACAGCAGCAGGATGAGGCTGTGCGCGATCACCGACCATTTGCTGACGGCGCCGGCGCGCGCGCTGGCTACTGTCCGAGCCAGCATCGCCACGCCGGGCGGAGCGCCGAAAAACGGGCAGGTCATGTTCGCCACGCCTTGAGCGACCAGTTCGCGATTGAATTTCACTTCCGTCGGGACTTCGCTCAACCGGTCTGTCACCACCACCGTCAATAATTGATTGATGGTGATCAGTCCGGCCAGAGTGAAAGCGGGATGAAGCAGCGCCGAGAAAGCGGAGAAGTCCACTCCCGACACGCTCGGTTTCGGGAAGCTTTCGGGCAGCGCGCCGACCAGCGGCAATCGCCATCCGAGCCCATAGACTACCAGCGAGGCCCCGATCACCGCGATCAACGACGCCGGAATGGTCTTCTTCCAGCGCGGCAGTAAAAACATCAAGCCCATGACCAGAGCGGCTATGAAGAGCGCGTGATAATCGCTCTGCCCGACGGCTCTGATAACGACCCAGAAATCGTCAACAACGCCGAGGTCGAATCCGGCCGGCGAGGGGTTCAGGCCGAAAACCACTTTGAGCTGCGACGAGACTATGATCATGCCCAAGCCGCTGGTGAACGCCGCGATGACGGATTGCGGCAGGTAGGAGAAAAACCTGCCGATCCTGAACGCGCCGATCAGGGTCATGATCAGCCCGCTTAACGCTCCGGCCGCCAGCGCCGCGCCGACGCCGCGCGTTTTGACCAGCGCCGCCAGCACCGGCACGACCGTGGCAGACAGCCCGCTGACCACCACCGGCGCGTCTGAGATCATCCCCGAAATCGCGCCGCCGATGATCGAAGTGTATAAGCCCGCCTCCGGCCGCAGCCCCATCGCAATGGCCAACGCCATTCCGTATGGCACGGCGATCAAAGCCGCGACCGTTCCGCCGAAGAAATCGCCGCGCCATCGCGCCCATGTCTCCTGCTTCAGCCAGGCGCCGCCGCCTGCTCCCAGTTCCATCGAATGATTTGCGCTCCTGGCCAGCTTTCTCACCATTGCGAATCCTTATGACAGATTCAGAACATCAGGCGCACGCTCAACTGCACGATGCGCGCGAAATTGGCCTGCGATGTAACGCGTCCGAAGGCCGAATTGCCGACCGTCGTGTTTGGCGCCCTGAAGATCGGCGTGTTGAACCCGTTGACCGCTTCGATCCTGAATTGGGCTT
>DASUFM010000139.1:0-13022 GCA_036274535.1 Blastocatellia bacterium | reverse complement strand
GTTTTTGTTTTGCAACTTAATTCTACTCTTCAATGAAGTTCTGACGACCCATTTCCAACCCAAGACTGGGATTAATTTAGGATCTCAACCAATGGCTCGGCGAGCATGGGTTTCGATTTGATTGCAACGCTCCCACCACTCCTGCGCGGCGTCTGTGCAGCTGGCGGCGAGTATGGAGCCACAAGCATGATCGATAACGCGATTGTATGGACAATTCTGAGTTCGATTTTGTGCCGGCTCACCGTCAGGCTCCGTATATTTGTAAGCCTTCGGCGCCCAGGATACTGTTGGCGAATTCAGTCTCAGCAGCGTAAACTCTTTAAATCCGGGTGGATGAAGCGTATAAGTTCTTTGTCTGGAGGATTCGCCAACAGTATCCGCCTCACCAAAGGGACACGTTTGTGGCGCTCACACGATATATCGTCAGATGATGTCTTAATCCAATGAATAAATGGCCACAACTTATTGAATTGAGCCGACGCCTGCCGATTCTTACGACCGTCATTTCTGCCGCCTTCGCCTGGATTATCCTCTCACGCTATCGCCTCAAGCGGCAATCGCATCACCTGCTCTGGTGGGGAATCGGCATCGGCATTTACGGCGTAGGAACATTGCTCGAGTCGGTGGTCACATTGTTCGGCTGGCAAGTGGCGTTGTTCAAAGCCTGGTACATCGCCGGAGCGCTACTTGGAGCCGCTCCACTCGCCATCGGCACGATCTATCTTTTGTTCGGAAGGCGCGCCGGGCATGTAGCCGTAGTTTTACTGGGCGCCGCCGTCAGCGTCACTTCAATCTTTGTCATTCTTTCGCCCGTGCGCATGGATTTAGTGGACCCGAAGATGCTCGGCGGCAAAGTTCTGGCCTGGCAATCCATCCGCCGCGTGTCGCCGTTCATTAACAGCCTGGCGGCCCTTTTTCTGATCGGCGGAGCAATCCATTCGGCGATTCGTTTCTTCAGACATCCCGAATCGCGTCATGTTTCAATCGGCAACATCTTCATAGCCATTGGCGCGATACTTCCCGGCATTGGTGGGATGAGCAGCCGGATGGGCCACACGGAATTGCTCTACATCGGCGAATTCATCGGCGTGATCCTGATCTGGATTGGCTACAAGTATTGTCAGCGACCTCTTGACGCGGCAAGCCTCGGCGCCGAGTGAGAACCGTGACGGGCGGGGTGAGTATTGACGGTTTCGTCGTTATTTACTGCGTAAGGCGACCAACGGATCTACTTTCGTCGCTCGCCGCGCCGGAATCCAGCAGGCCAGCAGCGCTACGAGCGCCAATAACACCGCGACGCAGACTAATGTCAGCGGGTCGCCTGGGTTCACGCCGAAAAGCAGATTCTGCATCCATCTGGTCAGCGCCAGCGCCAACAGCAAGCCTGCCGCCACGCCAATAAGCGCCAGCATCATCCCTTGCCGCACGATCATCTTCAGCACGTCACGAGCTCGCGCGCCCAGCGCCATCCGAATGCCCATCTCGTGTGTACGCTGGGCGACGGAATAGGCCATCAGCCCGTATAAGCCGATGGCCATCAACGCAAGCGCAAGCAGTCCGAAAAAACCGGAGAGCGAGCCAATCAGACGCTCTTGCACAATGGATGCGTTAACCTGCTCATCTAGAGTCTTCACGTTGTAGATCGGGAGTCCGGGTTCGACCATCTGCGCCGCCTCTCGCACTGCGGGTATAATCCTTTTCGGATTGCCGGCGACGCGAAATTGGCGGATGAGACGCAAGCGACCGGCGCCGAGGGCGAGACGAACGGCGATCTCTTTCTTTCTAGTTGTGGCGCGCGCCAGCAACATGCTGGCTACGTTCGCGCAGGCGATCAACAGCACGAGGGCGACGATGGTCATCAAAACGCGCAACGGCTCGGAAAACTGAGTTCGCAAACTCGACAACCCCTGGCTCGCCGGGATCAGCGAGATTCTCGCCTGCCGCAACGACTGTTGTTCTTTCGGCGCCAGTTGCGAACCCGCGTCGGCCAACAGTGACCGCTGCCATAAACTGGTGAGTTCCACGCTCGCCTGCCGTTCCGTGACTCCAGGCTTCAATCGCGCCAACACGAACGATAATGGGTTGTTGAAGTAATCCTCGATTGACTCACCCGGCAAAATCTGCGCGCGCATCATCATCGGTACCCACAGATCGGGCGCATCGCCCACTGTGACGCCGAAAAATTCCGGCGGCGCCACGCCGATGACCGTGAACGGATGACCTGTCACAGAGATTGCCTTGCCCACGATGGCCGGATCGCGTGCAAAACGCCGGCCCCAATAGTTGTAACTGATGACCGCTACCGGATGGCCGCCAGGGACTTTATCATCCTCATCCGTCAATGTTCTGCCCAGGAGCGCGTTCACTCCCAGCACGGCAAAGAAGCCGCCGGAAACCTGCTGCACTTGCGCCACCTCGGCCCGACCGCCCACCAATACATTCAACGGCGACCGGTTTGAGAAAGTGCAGACTCCCGCGAGTGTTTCAGTGTGCTGGCGCAATTGCTCATAGAAATCATAGGAAAGATCGCTACGGCGTTTGCCAGTTGACGCTCCCCTATCCGTTTCGAGAAAGACGAGTTGTTCGGGGTTTTTGACTGGCAACATCTTCAGCAATACCGCATCCAGCAAACTGAAGATAGCGGTATTGGCGCCGATGCCCAACGCGAGCGAGAGAACAGCCACAGCTGTGAAGCCTTTGCTCTTGAGCAGCGTCCGCGCGCCAAAGCGCATGTCCTGCCATAGGTCCGCGATCATATTTGTTCTCCGATTGGTTCCGAGCACGATGGGTTCGGGCGCGGCCTTCCGCTCCATATGGCCTAGTTCACGCGCGAACAATTCGCTGCCGTTCAATTCCGCCAGTGTTTGGCGATAGGCTTCCGCTTCCGCCGCGCCGCCGGCCAACAACTCTGCGTAGTGGTCGTCGAGATATTGCGCCAATTCTTCAACGATGGCGGCTTCGCTCATTTCTGCCAAGAGCAAGCCCGCCAGACGCTGTCTGATCTCAGGTTTCCAGTCAGGCATTTTCCGGTCTCGTTACGCGATTGATGGCGGCCGCAAATGACTCCCAGATGCCGCGTTGCGCCGCCAGTGCCTTCTTGCCGTCTTTCGTCAATTTGTAAAAACGCCGCCGCCGTTCCCCGGCTTTCTCCACCCACCGGCCTTCTATCCAGCTGCGCTTTTCCAGTCGGTAAAGCAGCAGATAAAGCGAGGCGGCGTTGAATTTCAGCGCGCCATCCGAGCGCGTCTCGATCAACTTCCGGAGTTCGTAACCATGTCGCGGGCGGGCTTCCAACAAAGACAGGACAAGCAGTTCGGCCCCGCCCTTCTTCAACTCACGCTCAAATTTTGGGTATTGATATTTTGCATAACAATATATTATGTAACAAACTACATCGCGTCAAAAGAAAATCTCCGGCGACGCAAAAAAGTATGTGAAATGTAGATTGGCCATAGAGTTGAAGCGGCCGGCGCTCTCACGCCATGCAGACAGCGACTTCCACTGTATTCTGCCGCGTGACGAAACGCCGCCCTTGTCAGATTTGCGGAAAGCCGGACTGGTGTGTGTACGTCCGCGACGAGAGTCTATCTGTGTGTATGTGGGTAGCCAACGGCGCGCGTGAGATTAACCGCCATGGCGGCGCGATTCACCTTCACCTTGGCGGACGGCTGTCTTTATCATTCCCGCGCGAGAATACTCCATTCATAGCCGCGAGGCTTGAGTGGAGATAAAATCAGACCTCTTAGACATAGAAGAAACGCGTCCGGATGTCATGACATGGCTAACTCATCTCGGTTGTTGTAATCGGACGGAGTTCAGTAACGAAGTGGCCGGACGGCTGCTGACCGGCGGCCAATACCTCCAGCCCGGCCTCAAGCGCAAGCTCCCGGAATTCGGTCATGGTGCGATGCCTACCTCCCAACAATACCATCTCTATATACAGGCCTCTGGAAGCTCCCTCCGGCGACACGCCGCCGAGTACAACAACGCGGCCGTTTGGGCGCGCCGCCTCCGCGCAGCGGCTGAGGGTCGTTTTCGCTTCCGCGTCGGGCCAGTCATTCAGGATTCCTTTCAGCAGATAGATGTCAGCGCCTGCCGGCAACGGGTCGAAGAAACTCTGCCCGGCCGTCGCGACGCGTTCGGTCACGCCGGCAGCCCGGAATATCTCGCCGGAGAGCGCAACCGTGCGCGGCAGATCGCCCAGCGTCCCGTGAACCTTCGGACGTATGCGAAGAATTTCCGCAAGCATCGCTCCTGTGCCACCACCAACATCGACCACGCTCCGCACGTCGTCCCAGCCGCCGGTAATCTGAAACTCAGGGTTGGGCGTTCCATGTCCTGCCGGCCCGATGAGGGCGTCGAAACTCGATGCGACCTCGGGATGCGCCTCAAGGTCTTCCCAGAACGGCAGGCCGAAGATTTCATGGTAAGCAGGCTTGCCGGTCCGAACATAAGTGAGGAGGGCGCCCCAGGCCCAGGCCATACGGCCGCCGATGCCATCGAGGTCGAGGCCGATGCGCTGCTGTGGGTCGAGCAACCCGCGAGACAACTCATTAAGAGCGAAACGGCCGGGCGCCGTTTCCTCAAACACGCCCTTATCCGCAAGGCTGGTCAGCGCCCTGTGAAGCGCATAACGATCACAACCCGCCGCTGCGGCAAGAGCATCGATCTGATCCACGCCGGCGGCGATATGGTCGGCGATCCGCAGGGTCGCCGCTACATGAATGAGCCACGGAGTGCGAAGACAGTAAGCTTTCGGCGAGAGGTCTTGATTTTTATCATAAGCCTGTCAGGACCCGCCCACCGAAAGCTCACAAATATAATACGGAAAATGAAAAATGGAATCAGATCAAATCGTCGAGGGCCATCTCAAAATCCTGCGCCATTCCAGGGTGCCCGTGGCGGTTGGCGGCGATGATGCCCTGCTGGTAAGCCTCGCGCGCTTCGTCAACGCGGCCCAATCTTTCTAGCGCCTGGGCGAGTTTGCCGTAAGCGTTCCCCTGATCATCAGTCTGGCTCAGATAAGCTTTCAGTTCATTCGCAGCTTCTTCGAATCGTTCGAGCTTGAGCAATTCATTGGCCAGACCGAAGCGTATCGTCGTATTGTTCGGATCGTCGTTGATCATCTTTTTGAAAATTTCTATTCGCGATTCCGCCATTGATTCACCTCTTTGAAGAACGTAGGGCGAAGCAGTCAATTCGCCCATGACCTCGCAACAGCTGCGCTCCGTCCCCGCTAACGCTTGCGCCGCTTTCCTGGGGCGTCCGGGCAATGCGCAACGCGAGTTTACCAGATGGCGCCGCCAATGACGCCGTATTTATTGTGTGCTTTCGGCAGCCGGCTTGAAAAAGGCAAAAAAGGCACATCCGCTCTCGCCTCCGAGTGGCGCGCCGCGTAGAATCGACGTCGTCGATGAAGAAAGATCCGGATCCAAATTCGACAGACCCTGCTGAAATCGAGGCGCCCATTGGGTTGCCATTTGCGAAACGGTTTACTCTAAGCTGAGCCTGACAAAATTGTCTGCTGTTATAAGCCCTTCATCGGGCGCGCTGTGACGTGGATCGTGAGGCGGGTCGCTCGATCGCAGAGAGTGGGCGGCAGCTGGTGAATCAGATTGAACCGTTCGTCCAGGTCCGCATCCCCACGCTGACGCGCCTCGAGCGACCATCGACTGGTATATACTGAACTACATCTTTCAAAAATGAAGCGAGGAGAATGATGATGATGAAATTAGCGAGAGTAGCGCTGCTTCTCACGTTGGCGTCGTCGGCTGTTTGGGCCCAAACCAATGTGGGCGAGCAGCAAGCCGAAGCTACACTGCCTTTTCAGCTGACCACGACAGCCACGTTTGAGCTGCCTTGGCGGATTGCGTTCCTCCCGGACGGGCGCATGTTGGTGACCGAAAAGATCGGGCCCATTTGGCTGGTCTCGCCTCAGGGAGAAAAGATCGCGCCATTGGGCAATACGCCTCCCGTCTACTGGCAGAACCAGAACGGCATGCTGGGCGTTTACGTCTCTCCCCATTTCGCCACCGACGAAAGCATTTATCTCACCTATATCGAGCCGGGTGACTATGGCGGTGGCCAGGTATTGGCACGCGCCAAGCTGGACTTGCGACGTAATAGATTGCTGGATTTCAATGTGCTGTGGCGCCAGATGCCCAAAGGCAAGGGGGGCCAGGCAGGCGGGCAGGTCGTTTTCTCGCCCGATGGTCAGTATCTGTTCATGACGGTTGGAGACCGCCAGCGCATGACCCCGGCTCAGGATCCGGACCAGCCGGTAGGCAAGATTCTGCGGCTAACGCTGGATGGTAAACCAGCCCCGGGCAATCCCAACTTCGGCAAAACCGGCGCCGCCACCATTCAGCTCATCGATCCGCCACGGGACACCGAAGTTGCCAAGACAGCGAAGCCGGTGAGCGCCTATACCTTTCCCGGCCCCAACTTGACGCCAGCAGAAACCTGGGCTAGTGGCTTCCGGGCGCCGTATGGTTTGGCGTTTTCGCCAACCGGTGAATTATGGGAGGTTGAACATGGACCCCGCGGCGGCGACGAGCTGAACCTGATCGAGAAGGGCAAAAACTACGGCTGGCCACTCGTCTCCTACGGGAAGAACTACAACGAGGTCCCCATTCCCAGTCCCGACACGCGGCCCGACTTGGCGAAGCCTGTCCTCTATTGGGTCCCGGTGATCGCGCCGGGCAACCTCATGTTCTACCGCGGCGCCAAAACTTTTCCGCAATGGGACGGCAGTGGCTTTATCAGCGGCCTGGCGACGATGACGCTCAATCGCATCATCTTCGACGGTAAAGGGGGAGCCAAGACGGCCGAGCGCTGGAATATCGGCAAACGTATTCGCGATGTGGAACAAGCGCCCGACGGTTCGCTGTGGTTGCTGGAAGACGCGAATCCCGGCGCTCTAATCCATGTGACTCCAAAGGTGACTCCGTAGTCAACGACTCCACCTAAACGCTTGCGCGTTTTAGGTGGAGCTTGTCCCTGTACTTCGCGGGTTTCCGCTTTTCCGAGACCTTAGGCGCGTTGACTCGCGCCCTCGCTCTGACATTCAGAGCGCCGTTAAGGTCGGCGTGGGTTTTAAATCCACAACCCCGACACTCAAACTCCGATTGCGATTTACGATTGGCTTTCTCTCTATGGCCACACTGAGAACATGTTTGAGACGTATATTTCGGATCGACCGCGACGACCGCAACGCGCGCCATCGCCCCTTTATACTCAATGAATGTCCTCAATTGGTGGAAACTCCAACCACTCATCTTCGCCCGTTGTTTCTTCCTGAACCGAGTCCGTTCGCGGATCCCAGTCAAGTCTTCAATACCGATCCCGCGTCCGGTGTCTGTAGCCTTCTCAACGAGTTGTTTACTGATGATGTGGTTTACGTCCCTGCGAAAACGGGCTTCCTTGCCCGACAAATTCCTGATCTTGCGGCGGATGGATTTCGGGCGATGGCCCTTCGCTTTTCTCTTCGCCGCCGCCTGCTGTAAGGCTTGGCGCTGCTTGTGGCGTTTCTGGCGCACTCGCTCAACGCCGGCGCCACTGAATCTGGCTCCATCCGAGTCGGTGGCGATATTTTCAACGCCCAAATCCACGCCGATGAAATCGGTAGTCGGCGTGGGCGTTTTGTCGGGCAAGTCCACGGTCACGAGCAAAAACCATTTGCCGTCCTTGCGGCGAACCAGATCGCATTGACCGCGCTTCCCGTTGAATCGTTCAGCCTGGTATTTACCCATGATGAACGGAACGATGACCCGGCCTTCGAGCGTCAGGAGCGAAACCCGATCGACGCCCTTGAAACTCATCAATCGCTGATCGTAAGGAATGCTCGCGTATTTCCTGAAATGCGGTCTCTTGCTTCGATCACGGCTGAAGGCTTCGCAGACCTGGGCGATACAACGGACAGCCATCTGAGACGACAATCCGAATTCGTCGCGCAAATTCGGATAATAGAGTTGCTGAAGTTTGACCTTGTTGGCCGTCTGAAGTCGGAAGGCTTCGCCGGCCAGCCAGTCGGCGGCGGCGTTGAAGGCCGCCATCGTGGCGGAGAGCTTGCGCGCCTGATCCCTGTCCGGCAGGAGTTGTGTTTGCAAGGTCAACTTCACGACACGAATTATAACATAAGGGATACATATTGTCCCTTGATTTTATCTGTACGCGAGCAATCACCGGATGCTCGTCGAAGGGCGAAGCCCTTCAACTCACACCCGGTCTCGAAATCCTGCGCCATCCAAGCCTATCGGCTATGGATGGAGAGGAAATCGCGGGAGAAGGTGATGACTCCGCGTTAATGGCGCTACTCACCTCTTTGCCTGACGATCAATGGCGAAAGGCGCCGGTAAAGCGTGGCTTCTGGGCGATTTGATGAGAGTTTCCGAGAGCGGCGCACGCTCGACTTCTGGTGGTCCAGCGTGTCCGTTCGGTAATAGGACTTGATAATTTCCGTTGACTTCCATCCGTCAAGTCTCGCTACCGAACGGACACGTTTTTTCTTTGGTTCCCCTTGTGAGTCAGTTCATCTTCTCGTGGCAGAAAGTGCACTCGGTGCTCGCGCCTTTCGCTTCATGACAGCGCATACAACTCGACATCGATGTTTCTACCGCGCGATACATATGCTCCATCTCTTTAACCGGCCCGTGGCAATCGGCGCACACGCTGCCGGCCGCCAGATGCGCGCGATGGCTGAAGAACACAAAAATGGGAATTTCATAGACCCGCCGCCATTTGATCTCGCGCTTTTCCTTTGCATAGGCCGCCAGAGCCTGAATCGCCGGACTATCAATCTTCACGTCCTCATGACACTGCATGCACATTGCCGCCGTCGCCAACCCCATTCGTTCACCCGGGTCCGGGTTTCGGTGGCAGGTCGCGCATTTCAATCCCTGCGCGCCCGCGTGCAGCTTGTGACTGAACGGAATGGGTTGCGGCGGCGCGGGCGGCGACTGTTTTTCCGCCTGGGCGATGGCGGCGAGCAGACATGCCGCAGCCACACAACTCAGCCGGACCGGCGTTTTCAATCGCATCACAAATCCCCCTTGCGCAGTTGCTCCGCAATGTATTCCGAAGCGCGCATTGAAAGCGACATAATCGTGAGGGGCGGATTCTGCCTGCTCGATCAGACTTTCAATTTCGGCAGGATTGGTTCGATGAGTCTCGTCCCCCTCGGCCATTGTTGGTCGCTCACCTCTTCACCTGAAATGACAAATACTTCGGCAAACCATTACCACAACTTGCGATTGATTGGGAGGATTCTTCAGCCTTGCGCACTTTTTTCTCAATGCGCCGGGTCACCGAAGGGACACGTTGCTGCTGCGCGCCGGATACGTCTATGTGCCATACGCCTCACTGGAAAGCGTGATCGAAGAGAACAAAGACCTCTATTACACGGCGCTTCGCAAAACCCAGCGCACTCTCAACCAGGCGGAGCCCGACTGGGAAGCCTGGATCGTCTTCTTTCTGCGGTGTCTGAAAAAACAGAAAGACAACCTTGCCGTCAAATTACAGCGTGAACGAATTCTGGCTCAGGCGCTGCCGCCGCTGTCGCTGACGATTGTGAAGTTGCTCAAGGCCATTGTCGTGCCGGCGCGTCAAAAGCTCGCGTTAAATAGTGGGCAATCAAGAAGCAGCCCTAATGCGCAGAAGTCTTAAAACTTCTCCCAGGCCCAGGTCATCATCTGAGTACGGATAGTCGAAGTAGGGAACTTTTATCCATTGATTCTCCTGTCCCGGATGGACGTATTTCTCATAGTCGTCAACTAACAGGATTTCCTCCGGCGATGCGCCATCGACAAAGATGAGATTTTTTGTTTCTCCACTCCAGGTGATGTACTCGATGTCAGCAAACCAGTTTGGAGCGTAACCTTCTGTGGTAAGAAGCCTGGCTATGCTTCGGAATCGCTCTTCGTTGACGGAAGTGAAGATCACGACTCTGGGAAAAAGCTTCCGGCAATCTTCCAGAAAGTCGAAAAGCCCTGGCCGGGCAATTTGGCTTACGGCATTTGAGATTAAGGTTCCTTCCAGGTCGAGAGCTAAAACTTTCACTTTCACCTCTGATTTTGGGAAGAATTCTTCTTCTGGTCCGGCAGCGGACGAAAACTCCCCAGCGACTTCACTTCTTCGACGCAAGTTACGGCGAACTGCATCGGGTACATATCCATGTGTCCGTAATGACCGTCCATCTCCAGACGGCCAATGAACACAACATCGACACTTGTTCCCCATTGTTGCTTATTGAGCCTGTCGTTCGCCAAAACTGCGTATGTGATTGATTTTGTTGACTTCCTCACTGGATAGAAGGAAGAAACCACTTCTCTGGAGTCTCTCTCAATACACCACCAAAGTATTGGTCGTCGACGCTCTTAAGGTTCCACGATCGCCACGATTTTGGCGTAAGACAAATCAGATCATCCACAATTCCGGTCGGAGGGACTGCTTTATCTTGCGCAGCAGAATGGCGCCGATCATCCGGCGGCCGACATCTATTCGCGCAAATGCGGTCATCCCCGGTCGCAGCAATTCATCAGTATTTTCGATCACCAATTCTACGCGGTATATCACCCGGCCGTTCTGATCAGTCTCGCTTTCTCCGCCGACGTTCACGACTTTGCCGCGAAAGACATGGTCAGGGTAGGCGCTGACCTTAAGCCGCACCGGATGGCCCGCGCGCACATCCCCGATCTCACGTTCGGACGCCTGAATACGAGCCAGTAGGCGGCGCGTATCGGCCACGCGGCAGATCTCCGCGCCTTTCGGAAAATACTGGCCGACCATGCGTGGCAATTCGGCGCCGAAGACAGCGCCCGGACGCGGCGTGATGAGTTCGAATTGCGCCAGCCTGCGTCGCAGCAGGTCGCGGCGTTCCGTCAGCGTGGAGATGAGGGCGCGCGCCGAACGCAATTCGCCTTCCAGCTTCCCGGATTGCAACCGCCCGGTCACCACGTCCGAATGGGCCAGTTGCGCTTCAGTCGCCAGGCTCGCGTGACGGCGACGATGTTCGACGAGCGCCGCTTCCAATCGCCTCAGCGCGGCGTTCAATTCTATAGCCAGAGTTCCAGCGTTGGTTTCGGCTCTATCCAGCTCGCTTCGCGGCGCGATGCCCTGCGCGTGAAGTCTCCGTATCCGGTCAAGATGAAGACCGGCTTCTGACAGCCTGGCCTGTCGCAAGTCCGCGTCCGATTGCAGAACGGCGATGGACGCCGGGAAGGCTGCGGCGGGCGAAGTGGCTGGCCCGTCAACTGGCGCAATAGACGCCGTGAGATGATTCTTCGGTTCGGCGCGCTCACGCTCTTCAATCTGTCGCCGCTCGGAATAACTTTCGTCGTAATCGCGCTGGCGCTGCCGCAAGTTCGCTTCGGCCCTTACGATCGATTCCTCACCCGCCTTCAATTCGCCGAGCAGACGATTATAGTCGGCGTTCGCCCGGGCGATCTCCGCCTGCGTCTGCGCAAGCTCTTCTTCGAGTTCGAGGTCGCCCATTCGGCCAATGACCGCGCCAGCCGCCGTCAGATCGCCGGGGCGAACGCGGAGTTCGATGAGCGTGGCGCTTTCGGGAGCGCGTATGATCGCTTCCTCTTCGGAAAGAGCCGTCAATGCGCCGTAGGCGCCGACCGAAGCGTTCCAGGGCAGACAGAGAATCATTGCCACGAACGCCGCGATGGCGAGCGGGACGAGCCTGCGTCGCAGGCGTGAAGTTCCCTGTCCGGCGTCTTGAGCCGTCTTTCGCCCGGAATCGATATCGCCGGAAGCGCTCGATGATGATGCCTGTATGCTCTGATCTTGGGTCGTCATATTTTCCTTCATCCGCGTGAAAAAAAACCGATGGAAGTCCGCAGACATTGTCCGCAGTTCGGCGAAGATCGCCGCGATTAACCACCTGAGCGATCGCCTCGCGTAAAAGAGCGCCAGGGCTATGGCGCACAGCAACCCCGGCAAGTAAAACCAGCCGGTCAGATATGCGCCGAGAAAGGTCACGATGAAAAATCTCAGCGCCAGCGTGTAAATGAATGATAGCAATCCGAAGGCGGCGAAGATCGCTTGCTCGCGCCGGCTGAATTGAGCCGCCGTCTCGTTCGTCTCGCCAAAAACGATGCGACGCAAGGAACCACGCCACCAATCGCGCGAGCGTTCCATCAGGTTCGGCAGTCGCAACCACTGGCTCAGGTAATAATATCCATCGAGCTTGATCAGCGGATTCCCGTTGAAAGTCACGTCCAGCGCGCTGCCGCAGAAAAAGCCGAAGGCCAGGTCCGCGAGCAGCGTGTAAGGCGCGAGCGCCAACCACAAAAGCAGCGCCAATGCCGCGACCAGCAATTGCCAGTACACCCCGGCGGCGATCACCCACAGCCGGCGCCCGCGCTGCGGGATTAGATGGATGCCCGAAACATTGCAGTAGAGCGCGGGCAGAAAGTAGTAGAGCATCAACACGCCGACTTCGGTCGCCCGTCCGCCGAAGGCCTTGCAGGTCAGTCCGTGCGCGAACTCGTGCGTGACGCCAACCAGTAACCCCGCGACGATAACCGCGACGTAATGTTCGCGCAGAATGTAACCGACGTAATGCGCGATCTCGGCCGCGTTCATCAAAGCCAGCAAAGACGCTATGAACATCACCAAGAGCGAGACGGCGAAGAACGGCGTCGTCCATACCCAACTAAACACGGCAACCATGCGCGTGAAGAGCAGGTCAGGATTGAAGAGCTTGAAGCGCGTATAAAACTGCGCGCTCAACTGTCTTTCAGGAAGTTGATGGCCGCCCGCCCGCTCGCCCGCGAGGGCGCCGATCTCATCGAGCCGGGTAAGAAACTTCGTGAGGGTCGTAAGCCTCAACGTCCCGCCGTGCCGCCGCATGAATTCATTGCAGACTTCGGCGGGCGTGAGTTTTCCATCGAGCAATCGCAGCGCGCGATATTCCGTGGTCCGCAAGAGCAGATAACGGCCAACCGAGGCGGAGAAGATGATGAAGACTGGACGGTCGCTATCGCGCTGTTCGGCGATTTCAAGGTCAGAGGCGA
>DASUFM010000138.1:0-7176 GCA_036274535.1 Blastocatellia bacterium | reverse complement strand
CACGGATTTTACGGATGCGACGGATCAGGACGGATCCGTAAAATCCCTGGTTCCTTCCGCTGGAATGTGAAATCTGCCTGCCCTCTTCTAATCTAGAAAAATAATTTGCAAATGGGGTGGCACTTTGCCTTTCTCAACCCCTCTACAGCATGTAAAGGGTAGAAGGCCCTTTGCTGAGATAGAGCCTGGCGCCGCATGAAGTCTATAGCGCGTCAGCGGCGACAGTCGTGCGTCCTTGGCCGTTATAATCAGCCAGTATTTTTTCAGCCAGCAGCTCAGGCTGTGGGTGGGGACGGCGCGCGGTTTTCAAAGGAGGCTCGGCTCTATCTCAGAGATTGGTATGCCTTCGCATGCCCTCGTTGGCCAGCGCGAGTCTTGTCTGATTGTTGTGGGACGGTCGGGGCAAGACCGCGCTGAGATGGCGCAAGGCATATACGGTCTCTTGTATCAGCGCGATGTATGCGCTGTATCTGGCGCATCGTCAGCGGGCGATGATCCGATTGTCGCGTCACGACGCTTATCCCGGCGCCCGTCCTGGCTGCTAAACTGCTTCGCGCATAATCAATTCTTGCAACCTTAGTCCCCCAAAGCTTGTTTTTAGACTTTTTGCATTCTTATAATAGCGCCAGACGCGCTCCTGAAACATCGCGTTTGACGCCATTGCTTAGTCGGTTGGATTCATAACTAGGTACTAAAACGGTTTAGTCGACGCTTGAGTTAAGAGAAGGAGTCACGAAAAGAGTTACGAATGGATACCGAAGGGAACAAGATCAAGTATCTAAACGCGGAGGAACTGGCGTCGCGCGCGCGGCGATATTACGCCGAGCGTTTTCCCAATCCGCAGAGGCTCGGCTGTCCGCCTCCCGGCGAGATCACCAGGATAGTGAGGCATCGACAGCTTCCCGACCAGGCTTTGCGCGAGCATCTGTTCGAGTGCTCGGAATGTTTCGGGGAGTATCGTCAATCGCTGGAGCAACGCCGTGGGGCGGCGATTGATGAAAACGCCTGGAGTGAACGTCTGGCCCGGCTCTGGAATCAATCGCGTTCGGCCGGCCCTTTGAAGCTTTCGGCCGCGGCGGCTTCGGTGATTTTGATTTTGTCATCGCTCATCATTTTGATCCGGCCGGGGTCTGCGCCTGATACCGCTAAAGTGGCGGCGCCGAACTCCGGTTCTACTGAAGTCCGGCCGGAGACCCAGGCGCATGCTCAGACCGGCGATGGCGCCCCGGCCGGCGCTCAGGATGGCGCCGGATCATCAGTTCAAAAGCCTCAAGTCGATGGTCCAGCGGCAGGCGCCTTGGCGATGGCCGGCGCATTGAGGCCGTCGGATAAATATGCCGTGAGCCGCAAAACTATTTATGTAGATTTGGATGAATACCACTCAATTCGCCGGTCGCCGGGAGAGAGCGAGGGCGACGCAAGTCGAGATCGGTCAGGTAGAGAAGGCGCTCAGACTCGCGTAAAGCCGGCCCTGAAACGGTATGGATCGCAATCTGGAGGAACGGCCATCTCCCTACCCGCCATACAGGCCACGGTGATCCTGCGGTTGCCGGAGAGCGGAGTTCCCGGAAAATATAATGTCAGTCTGATTGACGCGTTCGGAAAATCTTTGTTGTCAACCTCGGCCGCCAGCTCTGATGGCGTTATGCTTCGAGTGCCGCTCAATCTGCGTAGAATCTCTCAGAAAAAGTGCCGTCTTCGCGTTTCGCGCAATGACGAGGCCCCCGCTTATTATGATGTGATTGTCGGCGCCAGATAGGTCGAGGAACTCTCTTTTCAAAATCTATGCTTCGAATTATGGCAACCTCCGGGCTGCGCGCCTTGACACTCGTTCTCCTGGGAGCGCAGGCGTTAGTATGTGCGAGTGCGATAACGCCTGGGCTCCCGGGCAATCCCGCGCCCCCGGCGCCTCAAACTCCAACAGCCCAGATCGACGCCTGCCCTGCGATACCTTTCGCCACGCCGTTCGACAGGGAAATATCGCGCGGCGAAACACATTGCTACTCATTTACTCTGAAAGCCGGGCAGTTTGCCCAGGCCGTCGTCGAGCAGCATGGGATCGATGTGGTTGTGTCTATCTACGGACAGGAGGGCAGGCTACTAACCGCTATCGATCGGCTGAATTCCACGCAGGGCCCGGAGACAATCTCGCTGATCGCGCCGAGTTCCGGCTTATATCGGTTGCAAATCAAATCGGATCAGAGCCCCTCGGCTCGTGGGCGATACCAGATCGTTTTGAAGGAGCCGCGGGCAGCGGTTCCGTCGGACGATAAACTGATCGGGGCTGAAAAGCTGGTCCTCGAAACCGGGCGGCTGATGGCTAAAAATACCGCCGAAACGCTGCGACGGGCGAGGACGAAATTTGAAATCGCCGCCATGCTTTGGGAGGAAGCCGGCGTTCCTTATGAAGCCGGGCTTGCGCTTTATAGCGCCGGCGTATGTTCTCGCTTATTGGGCGCCAACAAGAAGGCGATCGAGTTCCATGAACGCGCGCTCAAGTTGATGCAGGAGGTTAATGACGCTGTCGGCGTCGCCATCGTGCGGGGCGGGGGCATGGGCTGGAGTTACTATCATCTGGGCGCCCTGGATCGAGCCCTGAAGAATTTCGAGCAGTCGCTGCAAACGCTCGAGAAAGTGAAGGATCGAATCGGCGCCGGGCGGGCGCGTTACGGCATCGGATTGGCGCTGATCGTGCGCAAAGAGAATCAACAGGCCCTGGAAAATTTTCAAGAGTCCCTGCGTTTGAGGGAAGCGGAAGGAGACCTGAGGGGCGCCGCCCTCACGCGTATCGGTCTGGGAAAAGCATATTTCCGCCTGGGACGCTACGATGAGTCGCGGGCCGCGCTGGAAGAGGCGCTTCAGACGATGCGTAAATTCGGGAGCCGAGGCGGCCAGATCGACGCGCTTGGAAATCTGGGATGGGTCGATGTCTGGCTGAAAAAAGATGATGCGAAAGCCGGCGCCCGTTTTCGGGAAATGCTCAGAATCAGTCTGGATTCGGACGACCGTTATAGCGAAGCCAACGCGCGTTTAGGCCTGGCGGTGTTGGCGCGCCGCGCGGGCGCTTTGCATGAAGCGCTCGACCAGATAAAGCGTGGAGTGGAGATCAGAGAGTTGTTCAGGGCCGAAGGCGCCGTCTCGTCTCAAACGGAAAGCGACAATCATCGCCTCAGCATCGACGACTTCGCGCAGGTGCAGGAGTTCTACGAAGTTTACATAGATCTGCTGATGAGCCTCGACGCCCAGGAGCCGGAAGCGGGCCATGCCGCAGAGGCGCTGCATGTCAGTGAACTCGCCAGAGCGCGCAATTTGCTCGATCTGCTGGCTCGCTCGGAAGCGAGCGATGCGGAACTCGGCGCTGCGAGGCCGTTGCGCGCGGATGAAATTCAACAGCGATTGCTCGACGACAATACGGTCCTGCTGGAATATGCGCTCGGGTCCGCCGGATACGCCGAAAACGACCGCGGCTTTCTCTGGCTGGTGAGCTCGGCCGGCGTCGAAAGTCATATTCTGCCCAACCGCGCCGACGTCGAAGCGGCGGCGCGGAGAGTTTACGAATTGTTGACGGAGAGAAATCGCGCCAGCGGGCCGCGCCGCCGCGAACTTATCGCCCAGGCGGACGCCCAATTCCAGAATGAGGCCCGGAAATTGAGCGAGATGTTATTCGGGCCGGTGGCCGCGAAATTGGCCGGCAAGCGTCTGCTCATCGCCCCCCAGGGCGCTTTGCAGTTTGTGCCGTTCGCCGCGTTGCCTTTGCCCGAGGCTGCGGATTGCGGATTGCGGATTGCGGATTGCGGATTGGAGACACAGAAAGATGAGGAGACGGCGAAGCGGAGACGCAAAACTGATCCGCAATCCGCAATCCGCAATCCGCAATCCTACACGCCTTTAATCGCCAGGCATGAAGTCATTGTCGTCCCATCAGCCTCGGCGCTGGCGGCTATAGTTCGTCAAAAGGCTCTGCGGAAGCCCGCGCGGCGCAGCGTCATAGTCTTTGCCGACCCGGTCTACTCGGCCGACGATGATCGCGTCAACCCCGCGACTCGCCGGAGTTCGGGGCCGCCTCTTGAAGGCAAAATTCGCCGGCGTGAGCCGGCCGACGCGGGCGGAGATCCAAACCTGAGCCGCCTGTCGGCGACCGCCTGGGAGGCGCAGAAGATCCGCGAACTGGCCAAAGACAAGAGCAGCATAATCCTCAGTGACTTCGACGCCAGCCGTGAAAAGGCGATCGATCCCATGCTCGGCGAATATCGTTTCATTCACTTCGCCACGCATGCCGTCATCAATCAGGAAAACCCTGATTTGTCAGCCATAGCTCTTTCTCAGGTCGACGAACGAGGGCGGCCGGTCAGTGGATTGTTATCGACTCAGGACATCCATCGTCTCAGGCTGCCGGCCGAACTGGTCGTCCTCAGCGCCTGCCGCAGCGGATTGGGTAAGGACGCGCCAGGAGAAGGATTGTTGAGTCTGACGCGTGGATTCCTGGTGTCCGGCGCCGCGCGAGTGATGGTTACACTCTGGTCGATCGAAGACCAGGCCACGGCCGAGATGATGAGCCGTTTCTATCGCCGTGTGCTGGGACCTCAGCAAATGACGCCCGCCGCGGCGCTCCGCGCCACCCAGGAAGAGATGTGGCGAGAGGGTCGTTGGGGAGCGCCTTATTATTGGAGCGGATTCGCGTTGCAGGGTGATTGGCGCTGATCGATTTCTTAAATCGTTGGAATTCCCCTCCAACTCTACATTTCCTCAATCGCTATTGAAGTGACATAGAGTCGGAGGGGAGTTCGTTCAAACAGACTTTCGGGCAATCTCGGTAAACGATAAGACCTCAGTCTGCTTAGCTCTTCACTACGCGCGGCCTGGGAGCGGGCGGAGGGGGCGGAGTGACAGGCTCAGGCTCGATAACTGGCGCGGGCGGCGGCTCGGGCGCCGGCTTCTCTTCGATAACCGGAGCAGGGGCCGGAACTGGCTTTTCAACAACTGGAGCTGGCGCTGATGGGCAGCACACGTAGCTAGTTGTGACGCGTCTGATGATAACCGGAGCCGGAGCCGGGCAAGAGATGACCGGAGCCGGAGCCGGGCAAGAGATGACCGGAGCCGGAGCCGGGACCGGACACGAGATCACAGGGGCCGGGGCCGGATACGAAATCACAGGGGCCGGAGCAGGAGTCTGGACCTGTATGGTTTTGACCTCTATCGGAGCCTGAGTCGGGCTCGACATAGTCTGGGTCGGCTCCGGCTTTGAGATGACCGGAGTCTGAGCCGGAGTTTGACCGTATGCCACGCTGGAACTGAATCCACCAAGCGCAATGATAAGCGGCGCCAACGCGGTTAAGATGGAATACCTTGTTCTACTCGTCATAGTTTTCCTCCATTGATCTGAACAGTGTTACGGTAGTGATGAAACGGATGGTCGCCGTATAGACTATGACCGCGAGCGGCTTTGTGGTTGGCCGGGCGTTTCAACGCTCGTTGGGGCATAGTTTCCGGGCGTTTCTGCGCCGGAGTATACTTATTCACCGCTTTGCGGCAGGATTACTCGGCATAACCTTTTCATCACCGCCGATTTACTTTTTTGCGGCGTGTCACGCCGCCCCTTCACCACTCGGCGAAAAGGGAGTTAAACCGCTTCGGGCTTATCAAGGCGCTTGATTTCCAACAGCTTGTTAGCAAGCCCGGCGCCAGCTATGACGCCGGGCGCGAGACAACAGGGAAGCCACAACAAGATCTGGATAACGTTCTCACCCCAATTTGAATTTGTAGTGAATCTGCGTTTTTGAAAATCCATATCCTGTTGTGACGTCTCTACTGGCAAGTCGGAAACGAGATGACCGGAGCCGGAGCCGGAACCGGACACGAAATCACAGGAGCCGGGGCCGGACACGAAATCACAGGAGCCGGAGCCGGACACGAAATCACAGGGGCCGGAGCCGGACACGCGACAGGACACGCGACAGGAGCCGGACACGCGACCGGGCACGGAGCCGGACAAGACACCGGGCACGGACCACATCCGTAACCCGCCCAACGTCTGTGGCGATGTCTGGCTTCCACGTTGGAATCAAACCCGGTGAGCCCAATGATGACCGGCGCCAGCGCGAATAACATGAACAACCTTGCTTTCATTTTCATACCTTCCTCCATTGATCTGATGATCTACCAGTTTTTTCGGGCAGTGATGAAGTGGATAGCTGTTATAGAGGCTATGTCCGCGAGCGGTATTATGGTTGGCCATGCGTTGCGACGCTTCATTGATCGTATATTTCATGCGTTTCAACGCCGGATATAGTTATTTCACCGCTTTGCGGCAGGATTACTCGGCGACCCCTCTCACTACCGTCGATTTCTTTTTTGCGGCGTATCGCCGCTCAGGCCCTCCGCCGCCTGGCGGGGGTGAATTGCTTCTGGCTTATCAAGGCGCCCGATTACCACGACTTGCCGTCTGCAAAGTGGGCGCCAGCGCTCAGGCGTCTTGACTCGGCTGCATCGCGCGTCAGCGATTGGTACATACTTGCGCGCCTATGTCTGACATGCGTCTCTGATCCGCTTCACAAGAGCCGGCGCCAGGGCGCGCGCCGCCGCCGAGCAGTACATAGGCCTGTATTGCTTCGTATACATCGGTAGGTCGCGAAATCGGGAAGGTAAAGCGTTTTCCATTTGTCATTTGCGATTTGTCATCTGTCATCGCCCGGAAATCTCCTTCATCAGGCTTTGAATCGATGTCGCCTCCGGCCCCTTTTCACGAATGACCAATCTCAAATCTCAAATGACAAATGGTAAATCGAAATTCATGGCTTCTGTGTTTTGTCTGATTGTGGCGGGTCTTTCAGCTTTTCTTTTTCGGCTTCGACGCTGAATCGTTTGTAATCTCCATAGGTGATCGTCTGGTTGATGTTGAAGCCTTTGAGGAGCAGCACGCGGAGGCCCACGGTGATCTCGGCGCGTGTCGGCAGCCAGATTTCCTGATTGACGCGCTCCTGTTCGATCGTGAAATTGGAGCCTTCTTTCAAAGAGGCGAGCACTCCGCCGGCGATCTTGTAAGCTTCGACCAGCCGCGCTTCGACTCGGGCGACCTGCTTGTCGACCGGATCGATCCAGAGCGCCCCTGCCATCTTGCCGAATAACTTCTCATAGTTTTTTTGCGGCTTATAGCCCGGCAGCGGCTCGAAATCGAAA
>DASUFM010000137.1:0-5539 GCA_036274535.1 Blastocatellia bacterium | reverse complement strand
GTTCGCCACTTATGTCGAGGTCGAGGGTTTAAGCGACAAACTCGAAGGCCTGGCTCGTCCAGGCTATTTCCGCAGCGTGACGACTGCTTTGACCGTGTTATTCAATCTCATCCATCCGAAATTCGCGTTCCTCGGTCAGCGCGACGCCCAGCAAGTGGTGATAGTTAAAAAACTCATCCGCGACCTGCACCTCCCGGTCGAGGTTGTGGTCACGCCGATAGCGCGTGAGGAAGACGGCCTGGCCTGTTCGTCAAGAAACCGCCGCCTTTCGCCCGGAGAGCGACTCGCCGCGCCCGTGCTCTATCGCGCCTTGCGCCTCGCTGAGGAGATGTTCAACGACGGCGAAAGAAATCCTTCACGCATCATGAAAGCCATGCGCAAGGAAATCGAGAGAGAGCCGCTGGCCCGCATAGATTACATCGGCGTCACGGATACGGAACATCTGGATCCGCTCGACGACTTGACCGATAAGAACGCTCTCGTCGCTGTGGCGGCCCATTTCGGCAATACCAGGCTGACGGATAATACGATTCTCTGCGACAGCAAGTATAAATCGAAAACCAGCCGGCTGAAGCTCGGATAAAAGATGCCAGATGCCAGATGCCAGATGCCAGATGCCAGATGTCAGATGCCAGATGCCAGATGCCAGATGCCAGATGCCAGATGCCAGATGTCAGATGCCAGATGTCAATGAGTTCAGTTGCTGAACGTGATCTTCGATTTTCGGCAGTTGAGATTGGCTCTCAAGCTTCGATTGAGCGTAAAAGCCCATTGAGTATTCGGCCTATCTCCTGGATTTGATCTTGAACTGGCTGGTACTTCTTTTGTTCGATACAGCCCAAACGTAGGGCGATCTCCAAATGTGTATCCAATTCCAATAGTGAGCCTCTTGCGTTCCCTAGAAAATGGATAAATTCACCGCGTAATCGTCTGCCTTGCCCTTCCGCAATATTGGCTGGAACTGATACTGCCGCGCGGCGCATTTGGCTTGTCAATCCATATAGCTCTTCCTTTGGAAAATCTCGGCTCACCTTGTAAGTCTCTATTACCAAATCCATCGCCTTTTGCCAGGCTATCAAATCCCGATGACTTTTGATCTCAGATTTTTTGTTTTCCAATAGCAATTCTCCTTACGGCGTTTCACTGACATCTGACATCTGACATCTGACATCTGACATCTGACATCTGACATCTGACATCTGGCATCTGACACCTGTTAAACGTTGAATCGGAATTCGATCACATCGCCGTCCTGCACGACGTATTCCTTGCCTTCGAGCCGCATCCAGCCCTTCTCTTTGGCGGCGACCTCGGAGCCGGCTTCAATATAGTGGTTGTAGGCGATGACCTGGGCGCGAATGAAACCGCGTTCGATATCTGAGTGAATCACTCCGGCGGCTTCCGGCGCCTTCGCGCCCTTGTGAATCGTCCAGGCGCGCGCCTCTTTCTCGCCGGCGGTGAAATATGAGATCAGGCCCAGCGTGTGATAGGCGCCGCGGATCAATTTGCCGAGTCCCGTTTCGGTGACGCCAAGGCTGGCCATATATTCCGGGCGTTCTTCCGGTTCCAGGTCCACAAGATCGGCTTCGAGGCGCCCGCTGATGACGACGTAATCGGAACCCTCGATCTCGGCATGTTCGCGCACCTGCCGTATGAAATCCGTCTCCGGTTTGCTCAGATCGTTTTCCGAGACATTGGCGACATAGATCATCGGCTTCATCGTCAGCAGAAAGAGATGATAAGCCTTCGCCTTTTCATCATCAGTCAATCCGGCGAGCCGCGCCGGTTTGCCGTCATCGAAGGCCGCCTGCAATTTATCCAGCAGTTCCAGTTCTTCTTTGGCCGCCTTGTCTCCGACCTTGGCCTGTTTGGTCACGCGCTCGCGCCGTTTTTCGACCGTGGCCAGGTCGGCCAGGATCAATTCCAGATTGAGAGTCTCGATGTCGCGTCGCGGATTGACGGTCTCTTCGACGTGGACGACGTTCTCGTCCTCGAAACAGCGCACGACGTGGACGATCAGTTCGGTCTCGCGTATGTGATGCAGGAACTGATTGCCGATGCCCGCGCCCTGGCTCGCGCCTTTGGCCAGGCCGGCGATGTCCACGAATTCGACCGTGGCGTAAACGATCTTATTGGTCTTGACGATTTTAGCCAGAGGTTCGAGCCGCGCGTCGGGAACATTGACGATCCCGACGTTCGTGCCCGTGGTGCTGAAAGGATAGCTGGCGCTCTCGGCGCCGCGCGTCGCGGTCAGAGCGTTGAATAGAGTCGATTTGCCGACGTTCGGTAAACCGACGATGCCTGCGCGTAACACTGGTATTTTCTCCTCAATAAAACAGGACTTATAGGTCCTATAAGTCCTATAAGTCCTTTAAGTCCTTTAAGTCCTTTAAGTCCTATGCCAGAAATTGTTCCAACTCCGCTTCGGTCGGTAATCCGTCGCGGGCGCCGAGTTCGCGGCATTGCAGAGCGGCTACGGCGTTGGCGGCTCGCATCGTCTCTTCGATGCTGTAGCCCTTGCACAATCCATAAATAAATCCCGCGCGGAACGCGTCGCCCGCGCCCGTGGTGTCGCGGATGACCGGCGGACGAAAGGCCGGTGAGGCAATGAATTGACCTTCGACATAGGCCAGCGCGCCTCGCGCCCCCTGCGTCATCGACACCAGATGACAGCCGTAGCGTTCATGCAATTTTTTCAGCGCCTGCTGCTCGTCCATTGTCCCGGTCAGTTCATTCGCCAGCCCCTGCGAAGTGATCAAACAATCGACCAGCGGCAACAGATCGTCAATTCCTGGGTAGGCCGTGTCGAGATCGATCGTCACCGGCATCCCCGCTTCATGCGCCCATCGCGCGGCCTGCATGGCGGCCGGGGTGTCGAATCCGTCTATGTGCAGGACGCGCGCGCGAGTGATCAGTTCGCGCTTCAATTCTTCGGGGGAGACGCGGGTGCCGTCGTCATGGTACCAGAGGATCGTTCTTTCGCCCGAAAATTGTTCGATGATAATCACGGCGCCCTGAGTTTTAGCGCCCATGGCGATCATCACGCCGCCGCAATCGACGCCCTCTTTCTGCAGCGACTCGATGAGCATCCGGCCCTCGTTGTCGTAACCGATCTTCCCGATGTAACCGGCGCGCAATCCCAGGCGCCTCACCCCGACCATCGCCGACGAAACCTGCCCGCCGGACATTTGCCGGTGGTCGGTCAAACGAACCTTTGTATTGAAGGATGGGAAACGCGGGATCATCACCAGATGGTCGACCGCGTTGAGTCCGAATCCCACAACATCGAACTCTCTGTCGCCGGGGAGTGTGAATGAAAATTCCATAGCCGGGCATTATGAATGATCCCCGGCGAGGCGCCAAGACGCGACTGTTCCGCCGGCCCGAAAACGCCCGCTTTTCCTTGCCTCATTCGAGCAAAAGCTTTACCATTCACGCCGCCTTCACGCGCGCGCTTGCTCTTCGACGCGCGGCCATCTCGTTCAAAGTCAGAATTCTATGGCTTTGAACCGCAAAATCTGTAAAAATCTGCGGGATCACTCATATGGAGTTGGCGCCGCCATTCGACGACGATTTAGCATCAACATCGAGGAGGGACGGAAACACTAATCCTCGGATGTGTGAGCTTCGGTCGCTTTCGTCTCTTGTCGTTTGTCATTGGCCGGATAATTTCCGACGCGATGACAGCTAACAAACGGCCGACGACGAATGATGAATGACGAATGACGATAAATGACGGACAATAAATGATAAACGACCAATGGCGCCTGCCCCGGCGCCAATCCTGGTGCGAAAAATGAGCAGGTGGATAAACGTAGTTCTGGTTTATATTTTGCTGGGAGCGGTATTGCTGATAGCCACCCGCGCGCTTCTGCCGATAATTCGGCTGGGCGGAATGGCGGAGGGATTGGATCAGCCGCTGGCCAATTTAACCCCTATTTTACTGGCCATCAGTCTGGCGGCTATAACCCTGATCACGTTCAACCTGAGACGTCAAACCAGGCTCGCGAAGAAATTAAGCGAAGAAGCTGAAATTTTGGGCGCCGAATCTATAATTGGCGACGTCGAATCACCCAGTATCAATATGACTGCGGGCGCCAATCCGAGCCTCAATAACGGCCTCAAACCTGAAAGTCTCCCCGAACGATCTAAAAATCATCAGGCTGACGATCGCAACGGAAGTTCTAACGGGCGAAGCTCATGGCATTCGCCCACCTTTACCACGGCGCCCGAAGGCGAGAGTTTGGGAGTGGCGGCGGCTGCGGCGGGCGCAGCCACGGACAAGGCCCGTGGGGAGAATCGGCAGGCGGCCCCTGCAACCGTCCGAGACCTTTCTCTTGCTCTTTCCGAAGATCGCGCCAGCAAAAGAAGCGAAAACAAGAACAAAGTTTCTTCGGCGGATGACGACGTATTTTCGCGCTATCGGCATCTGATCGAATCTCCATTCTCGCCAATGGCCACTTCTTTTTATCAACTACCTCCTCCCCTGCCGGAATTCGTCGGGCGGTCGGCGGAGTTGGTCGAACTATACGCCGCGCGCGCCAATCATGATGTGCGCGTCCTGAGTGTTCAAGGTCCCGGCGGAGCGGGGAAAACAACGCTCGCCCTGAAGCTCGCCGATCAACTGAAGGCGCTTTATCCCGACGCTCAGTTTTACCTGGACCTGAAAGGCTCGAGTCCGCAACCGTTGTCGGTCATTGAGGCTCAATCCGCGGTCATCCGCGCTTATCTGCCGACCGTCTGCCTGCCGGAAAACGAGGTCGAGCTGGATCGTCTTTATCATTCCGCGCTGGCGGGCAAGCGAGTTCTGCTCCTGCTCGACAATGCGGCGGGCGCTCAGCAGGTCGCCCCGATAGTGGCGCCGGACGGGTGCATAACCATCGTCACCTCGCGTGATCAGATCGCGCTGCCCGGGACGTTCTCAAAACAGTTGGAGCCTCTGTCACCGTCCGAGGCGCGCGACTTTCTGATGAGGATAGTCCCGCGCATCGAGGGACAGGCCGCCAGGGTCGCGGAACTATGCGAGCATCTTCCGCTCGCCCTGCGGCTCGCCGCAAACGCGCTTCTGATCAGCGCCGATTTGAGGGTCTCGGATTACGTCCAGAGGATGGAGAGATTGCAGTGGGGCGGCGCTCTTTCTCCCCCCTCTCCTATGGATAGAGCCGCCATGGGCGCGCCGGCCGCGCGTCCGACGCTTCACCCGGTGGACGCCGCGCTGATTATGAGCTATGACCTGCTCGTTCCCGGATTGCAAAAGCTCTGGCGCATGCTGGCGGTCTTCCGCGACACTTTCGACGTCTCGGCCGCCGCGTCAATCTGGCAAATAACCCCGGTCAGGACAAACAACGCTCTGGACCGTTTGATGGCTTACGGGTTGATCGAGCGCAATCGAGCCACCGGGCGTTACCGGCTGCACGACCTGACGGCGCGATTCGCCGAGACTCGTTCGAACGAGCAGGAAATGAACACCGCCCGCCAGCGCTTTTCGGCGCATTACCAGAGCGTATTGCACGAGGCCGACGCGCTCTACGAACAGGGC
>DASUFM010000136.1:0-3238 GCA_036274535.1 Blastocatellia bacterium | reverse complement strand
ATCTTCCACCATGCGAACATCCTGATTGATCGAACCGGCGCGTCACGCCGCCGCGATGAACAGGACCCCGAAATCGGTTTCGGTGGAATGGACGTGGCGATAGAGTCGGAAAGTTTCGACCCGGACAGCCACTTCCTTTTCTGGAAGCCGGGCTCCGCGCCCTGGGTAGAGCCTGAGGGAATGGCGTGGGTCGCCGCGCCGGGCACGGACCTGGCGCTGAATCTTCATATGCAGCCTTCCGGCAAACCGGAAACGATCAAGGCGCGAGTCGGACTCTATTTTGCGGATCGGCCGCCGTCTAAATTCCCTATGTTATTGCAACTCGAACACGACGGCGCGATAGACATCCCTTCGGGAAAGAAAGACTTCGTCATCACCGATGAGTTCAGACTGCCTCTGGATGTCGACGCGCTCGCCGTCTATCCGCACGCGCATTACTTAGGAAAAGACCTGCAGGCTCTCGCAACATTGCCCGACGGGACTAAAAAGCCGCTGATCCGGATCAAAGACTGGGATTTGAACTGGCAGGCGGTTTACCGTTACGAGCGCCCGGTCTTTCTGCCCGCCGGGACGGTAATCTCGATGCGTTTCACTTACGACAACTCCGCCGCCAACCCGCGCAATCCGAACAGCCCGCCGAAGCGCGTGTTCACGGGCGACAAGGCGACGGATGAGATGGGGCACCTGTGGCTTCAGGTATTGCCGCGCGCGCGGCCGGACTCCGGTGAGGACGGGCGAGTGGTTTTGCAGGAAGCGCTGATGCGCCGGCGACTGAAAAAGTATCCGTCCGATTTCACGGCTCATTTCAATCTCGGGGCGGCGCTGCAACAGAAGGGCAAAATCGAAGAGGCGGTTTCTCACTTACGCATGGCCTTGCAGGCGAATCCGCGGAGTTACCTTGCGCATACCAACCTGGGCGCCGCGCTGCAGGAACTCGGACAAAGCGAGCCGGCGATCAGCCATTACCGCAGCGCGCTGCGGATCAACCCTGATTACTTCAACGCTCATTACAACCTGGGAAACCTTCTGCTCCGCGAGGGCAGGATCGATGAAGCCATCAGTCATTTCCGCGAAGCCTTGCGCTCGCAGCCGGACGACGCCGGGGCTCACAACAGTCTGGGCAGCGCGCTTGGAATGCAGGGCAAATTGGCCGAGGCGGCGGCTCACTTTGAGCAGGCGGCGCGCCTCGACCCGGAGAGCGCCGACGCCCAGGCCAATCTTGCATACACCCTGGCCGCTCAAGGCGATTCGCAGGGGGCCGTGTCCCACTACGAGCAGTCCCTGCGCCTCAATCCCGACAACGCCGACGCGCATTTCGGACTCGGAGTCCTGCTGGCCAATCAGGGGAAGTTACGCCAGGCGGCGGAGCATTTCGAGCAGGCCCTGCGCCTCAACCCGAAACACGCCGAAGCCCGTGAAAATTTGCGGCGCATTCGTGAGCAGATCAAGTAAAAAAAGTGGGACAATTTTTCAAATTGTCCCACTGGTCAGTCGTCGAAAAGAAGTGGGACAATTTGAAAAATTGTCCCACTATCAATTGTTATTTGCTCTAGAACGTGAGTTTTAACGCGAACTGGAAGTTGCGTTGTAAATCCAGACCGCCGTAGGCGGACTGGTTGATCAAACCCGCGTCGCCGCTGGGATTGAGCTTCCCGTTTTCGAATTTACCGATAAACCCGTTCGGGTTATTGTAGTTGACGTGGTTGAAGAAGTTGACCGATTCGATACGGAACTCGCCGCCAACCCTCTCCGTGAATTTGAACTTCTTGAAAAGCGAAGCATCGACGCGCCAATACCCGGGACCGGTCAGCGCGCTGCGCTTCTGGTTGCCGAAGGTCCCCACCTCCGGAGCGCTGAAGACGCTCAGATCGGTGAAATACCGGATCGTTCCATCGGGGTTACGCGTAGTTCCGGTCTTGACCGGCCCGTTGACGTTCGGACGGCATGGGCCGGTGTCGGAGATGCCGCCTGTGTCAAAGCAGTTGTCAAATGGCTGACCGCTCTGGATCGTGGTGTTTGAGTTGAATTGCCATCCGCCGATCAGGTAGTCCCCCAACTTCGAGGGGTTATTCAGAAACTTCTTGCCCTTGCCGAACGGCAGTTCCAAAACCTGCGAAAACACAAAGCTGTGAGTGCGGGCCCAGCCGGCCGGGCCGCGGTTCAGGTCGGGGTCGAAGATGAAGTAACTGCCATCCTCCTGCACCTGATGCTGGAAGGTATAGTGCGCCAGCAGCGAGTACCCGCCAGAGAACCGTTTATCCACTTTGAACTGGAGAGAATCGTAATGATTGTCGGCGCAGTTGCAGAAGAAATTGATGTCCTGCGTCCAGCCGAACTTCTGGAAGAAGGGCTTGGCTTCGTTACCGTTACGGCCAGGTCTGAAGCCGGCAAGCGGAACCTGGTTGATGCTGAAGTCCGGCCCGTCGCCAGCAAAGACATGCGTGCCCTTGTTGCCCACATAGGCGGCTTCGACCGACATTTTGTTGGTCAATTGGTACTGCACCGTGACGTTGTAAGCGTCAACGCTCGGCAGCCTCATCTTGGTCGGCAGCGCCCGCGCGAAGACCCCGGCGGGCAGGAAGAACGATCCATTCGTGGGCAGGCTGGCGTTGGCCTTGGCCGTCGGGTCATTCGCCGGCTTGTCCAGCCCGAAGAACTGCGTGAAGGCCGGCGCGCCATCCGCCAGGTTGAAGACGTTTTTGAAATTGCCGTTGTTGAGCGATTGTACGGCGAGCACCGGTAAGTTCTGCGTCACCGAATGGCCGAAGACTGAACCGAACACGCCGATGTCGTAGCTGCGGCCGTATCCCGCGCGAATCACCAGCCTGTCGTTCGCCCGGTATGAGAGGGCCAGGCGCGGAGCGAAGTTCAAACTATTCTCGACGTTGCCGTTGAGGCTCGTCCCGCCGACGCCGACGGTGTTGATCTGACCGGTATTCAGGTCCAGATAGCCCGCGTTGCCGGCTTTGTTAATGGACTGTGGATTGATGACGTCGAGGCGCAGGCCATAATTGACCGTCAGCTTCGATCCGACGCGCCAGGAGTCCTGCCCGTAATAAAAATGGCGCCACTGGCGCTCGCGGGCGTCAGTGTTGGTGCTGATGTAACGGCCAAAATTGGTCACATCGCCCAGCATGAAGGTCGCCAGGCCGAGGCCACCGCCGTCTACGCCGGCGGTTCTGCCGTTGTTGAAGGTCAATTCACCGGCGCGGTGCGTGTCGCTCGGCACTCGCAGGTT
>DASUFM010000135.1:0-11509 GCA_036274535.1 Blastocatellia bacterium | reverse complement strand
GCCGAACTCGCCGGCTCGGAAAAGGCGCGCGTCAACAGCTCTCATCATCAGGCCATCAACAAGGTCGGGCGTGATCTGCAAGTGATCGCCCGCGCGCCGGATGGGGTTATCGAGGCGATCATCGACACACGATCGGATCGTTTCGCGCTCGGCGTGCAATGGCACCCCGAAGTCGGATGGGAGAAAGATAAGTTTTCTCAGGCCATCTTCAAAAAATTTATTGAAGCGGCTCGGAAGTGAGGAAATTGAGCAACGACATACATTGAAATCGCCCGTAAAATGCATAAAAAAAACAATCTGACGATCACCCTGCTGTCGACAGCGCATTTCACGCTGGATTCGTATTCGAGTTTCTTATTTCAACTATTGCCATTGCTGGCCACGAAATTGCGCCTGACGCCGGCGCAGGCCGGGTTGGTTCCGCCGATGCTGACCGTGGCGTCATCACTGATGCAGCCGGTTTACGGCGTGATTTCGGATCGTTATTTGAAGCGTTCGATGGTGGTCTTCGGGCCTCTGGTCGCGGCGGTCTTTCTCTCCTGCCTGGGGACGGCCGACAGCATGTGGGAGTTGATGGCGCTGGTAATCCTCGGCGGCGTCGGCGTTGGGATATTTCATCCGCAGGGAGCGGCTATGGTCTCGCGAGCGGCTTCTTCCGGCGGTTTGGAAAAACGCCAGGGGATGGTGATGTCGGCCTTTTCGTCGGCGGGGACGGTAGGTTACTCGCTGGGGCCGCTGATCGTAGCAATGGTCGTGAACAGGTATGGGATTGAGAAAAGCTGGTACACCGCGATCTGGGGAGTGGCGATCTGGATAGTCCTGTTTCGATACTGTCCGCCGCTCGAACAACGCGCCAAGGCGCCTGGCGCGCCGGCCTTGATCGACACTTTGCGCGCGGCCTGGGCGCCGTTGACGCTGCTCTATTTCGCCGTCGTGCTGCGCACGGCGGTTTCAGTCAGCGTGCAGACTTACTGGCCGTTCGCGTTGAGGGATTTCGGGATGACCGAGATGGAATATGGTTCAGTGCTGGCCGGGTTCCTGTTCTTTGGCGGCGTGGGAGGATTTTTCGGAGGCGTATTGGCCGATCGCCTTGGCGGGCGGCGCGTATCGATGGTGGCGATGCTCCTTGCCGCGCCTCTGTTGCTGGGGGCGTTCTCGACGCGGGGGACATTGAGCAATGTGTTGCTGATGGCCGGCGGAACGGTCCTGAACCTGCCGATCCCGGTCAGCGTAGTAATGGCGCAGCGTCTGGTTCCAGGCGGCGCCAGCACGGTTTCGGCTTTGATGATGGGGTTCGCCTGGGGCGCCGGGGCGTTGATGACTCCGATCGCCGGCGCGATGAGCGAAAGGTTCGGATTCGCCCGCGCGTTGGCGATGGCGGCGCTGGTCCCGCTGGTTTCCGCCGCGTTGCTCTGGTTTTATCCCAAGGATGAACGCGCATACGCTGAACAAGCGCGAGGGGCGCTGGCGGTCGCGGATTGAATGAGATTTTAGATTGAGATTTAGTTATGGGTTTGTTTTGGAGACGTAAGAAAGACGAGTTTATTTCGCTGGGATTGAGCGCGCCGGATGAGGCTGAAGATCAGGCTCGCGCTGAAGAAGCCGAGCGGATCGAGCAGGTGGCGCAATGGAAGGCGGAGTCGGCCGAGGTCGCGGCGAAGCCCGAAGTAGTGGCGCCGGTCACAGTGGAGCCTGAGTCGGTTGAGCCGGTCGGGATTCCCGTCGAACAGTGGGCCGCCGAAGCCGCGAAGCTTTTTGAGCCTTCGGGCTCGGCGAGCGCCGCGCAGCCCGCCCTTGAAGAGAGAGTTGTTGAATGGGTCGAAGCGCCGGTCGAAGAAGAGAACTTCTTCTCGAGATTCCGCAAAGCGGTCTCGGCCACGCGCGAAAACATCGCTTCGCGAATCGAAGACGTCGTCAAAGGCAGAAAGCAGATCGACGAGGCGACGCTCGAAGAGCTTGAAGAGATTCTGATCGGCGCCGACATCGGCGTGCAAACGACGCTCGAAATCATCGAAGACGTGCGCCGCCAGGTCAGCCGCCAGGCTTTGAAGGACGTTGATGAACTCAAGCGGGTGATCAAGGGGCATCTGCTGGAGATCCTCGAAAGAGCCGAGCATGCGCGCGGCGTGGCTTCGGAAGCCACTTTGCGGGAAGACGTGAAGCCCTATGTGTTGATGGTTGTCGGCGTCAACGGCGCGGGCAAGACGACCACCATCGGCAAACTGGCCAATCGCATCAAGGCTGACGGCTACGAGGTGTTGATCTGCGCGGCGGACACTTTCCGCGCCGCGGCCTCCGACCAATTGGCGATCTGGGCCGAACGCGCGGGAGTTCCCCTGATCCAGCAGAAACAGGGAACCGATCCGGCGGCGGTCCTCTTCGATTCGTTAAAGGCGGCCAAAGCGCGTAACGCAGACGTGTTGATCGTCGACACCGCCGGCCGCCTTCACACCAAATCCAATTTGATGGCCGAACTTGAAAAGATGAAACGCGTCGCGGGACGCGAGGTGGAAGGCGCGCCGCACGAAACGCTGCTGGTCGTCGACGCGGTGACCGGGCAGAACGGCCTGAGCCAGGCGCGAGAATTCCTGAAGACCGCCAACGTGACCGGGCTGGTTTTGACGAAACTCGACGGCACGGCGAAAGGCGGCATCGCCGTGGCCATCGCCAAAGACCTGAACCTGCCGATCCGCTACTGCGGCATCGGCGAAAAGGCCGACGACCTGATCGTCTTCGATCCGAGAGCCTATGTCGATGGCTTGTTCGAATAGGATATCGGCCACGAATGAACACAAATCCTCACGAATGACGATAGGGATTGAATCATAAGGCCGAGAAAAAGATTCGTGTTCATTCGTGTTCATTCGTGGCCGAAACTCTTTTTCCTGAAATCTGACCATGAAAAACTCACAAACGAATCAGGCTGCTTTCTGGAAATCGGACGCGACTCTGATTACCCTCGCGCTGGTCTGGGGAACGTCGCACGTCATTCAAAAAGATATTCTTTCGACGCACTCGCCGGCGTTTTACACGAGCGCGCGCTTCGGAATCGCGGCGCTCTGTTTCGGATTGCTGTTCGCCAATCACTTGCGGCGGAGTCACAGGAAGGAGATTGTGAAAGGCGCGTGGCTGGGCTTATTCAGTTTCGCGGGAATAGCCTTTTACACTTCCGGGCTGGCTTTCACACAGGCCTCCAAAGCCGGGTTCATAACGGGACTTTATCTGGTCTTCACGCCGCTGCTCGGTTATCTGTTGTTCCGCTCGCGTCCGACGCGCGATCATCTGACCGGGCTCATGATCGCGGTCGGCGGTTTCGCCCTGCTCAGTTATCCGCAGTCCGGCGCCTCGTTCAACTGGGGCGACATTTTGATCCTGTTCGCCGCCGTGGCCTGGGCCGCGCACATTGCCGCGACGAGCGCTTTCGCCAGCGAGTCCGACGTGAGGACTCTGGCGGCGGCGCAGGTGATGGTCGTGGCCGCGCTGGCGCTCTCGTCCTGGTTCATTTTGAGCTGGCTGGCTCATTCTTCCGCCGACCCTGAATCGCTGCCGGCTCTCATCGCGATGGAAGCGAGATCGAATCCTGTCGACTGGCGCTTTGCCGCGCAGGCGGCTTACATGGCCGTTGTTGTAACGGTTATCGCGGCTCTGGCGCAGACCTGGGCGCAGAAGAGAGTTTCTTCGACGCATGCGGCGATCCTTTACGCCCTCGAACCGGCTACCGGCGCCGTATTCGCATATCTGGTCCTGAGCGAGAAACTGGGCTGGCGTAGCGGCGCCGGCGCGGCGCTGATCATCACAGGAGTGATGACTTCGCGACTGAGACTGGCTAGCAGACTGACATTGAATAGTGACATTCAGGCGGCGAAGGCCGATTTGTAATTGCGGATTGCGGATTGCGGAGATCTTTCTCACATTTTCAACAATCTATGATTCCGATTGCCGATTGAGGCCGGATAAATCCGCAATCCGCAATCCGCAATCCGCAATCATTCATCCCCACAATGTTTAATTATGCGAGCCAAACGCAGTCTCGGACAGAATTTCCTCGTCGGCTCGCATTACCCTCGCCGCATTGTTGACTCAGTGGCGCCGCGAGCGGGCGAGACGATCATCGAAATCGGGCCCGGGCAGGGCGCGCTGACCGGCCTGCTACTGGAAAGCGGCGCCCGCGTCATCGCGGTCGAACTCGATCCCGAGTTGATTCCTGAGCTGTCGCGGATGTTTTCCGGCCACGAGAATTTCCGGCTGATCAGGGCCGACGCTCTGAAGGTCGATTACTGCGAGTTGATCTCCCCCGACTCCTCGGCGCGGATAGTCGCAAATTTGCCGTATTACATTTCGACGCCGATCCTGCAGCGATTGATCGAGAGCCGCCGCTGTCTGAGCGAGATGACTCTGATGCTGCAGCGGGAGGTGGTCGAACGAATCACGGCCAGTCCCGGAGGCAAGGAGTACGGCGTCTTGACGGTAATTACGCAGTTTTATTGCGAAGTTGAAAAACTCTTCGATGTTCCGCCGGGCGCGTTCCGGCCGGCGCCAAAAGTCCATTCCAGCGTGCTCCGGCTGCGCCCGCGCGAGCGGACGGCCGAGCCTGTCGCGGACGAAGCCTTGATGATCGAACTGACGAAGACTCTCTTCGCTCAGCGCAGGAAGACCATCCTCAACAATCTGCGCGCCGGCTGGAACAGACTGGGGTTGGCCGATGAATCCGAGATCGCCGGCCTGCTGTCATCCTGTATTCCGGGCGGTCTGGACCCGAAACGGCGCGCCGAAACGCTGTCCATCGAAGAGATCGCGCGGTTGGCCAACGCCATATTCAACTCCGCGTAGCCGCGCGGCTCTGTTCTCAGCGCCTTTTTAGGCTATACTTAGGGACATTAATTAGAAAGCGGGCAATTACTAATGGACATGGGCAAACTACAAATCACACCTCTTGGAGGGTTGGGGCAGTTCGGAATGAACATCACCGCGTTCAGATACGACGGTCAAATGATCATCGTCGATTGCGGGATGATGTTTCCCGACGAAGACCTGCTCGGCGCCGACATTGCCATCCCCGACCTCACCTATATCGAAGACCATCGTGATGAACTGATCGGCATAGTCCTGACGCACGCGCACGAAGACCACGTCGGCGCGCTGCCTTTCGTGTTGCAATCGGTGGACGTCCCGATCTACGCGACTCAATTCACCTTCGCGCTGGTCGAGAGCAAACTGCAGGAATTCGGCCTGCTGGACAAGGTCGAGTTGAAGACAATCAAGCAGCGGCAGAAGTTCACGCTCGGGCCGTTCGAGATCGAATTCATTCACGTCTCGCACTCGCTGATCGAATGCGTCGCGCTGGCGATCCGCACTCCGGTTGGCGTCATCATCCACACGGGCGATTTCAAAGTCGACGACACTCCGGTGGTCGGCAAGCCGATTGACCTGAAACGGTTGACGGATTACGGCGACGAAGGCGTCCTGGCGCTGCTCGCCGATTCGACCAACGTCGAGCGTGAAGGCCGCACCGGGTCGGAAAAAGCCGTCATACCGGCCTTCGAAAATATCTTCGACGGGGCTGCGGGTCGCGTCATCGTCTCCTGCTTCGCCACCAGCATTCACCGTCTGCAGATAGTTTTCGATCTGGCCGCCGAGAGGGGGCGCGCCGTGGCGTTGGTGGGGCGCGCGATGGTTCGCAATGTAGAGACGGCAATGCGCTACGGATACCTCGACGTCGAGGAAGGGCAGCTTGTCAGTCCCGCGCAGGCCAGGAGAATGGCGCCCAGCGACGTCTGTCTGCTGGTCACCGGCAGCCAGGGAGAGCCGATGTCGGCGCTGGCCAGAATGGCCGTCGATACGCATAAGGAAGCCAGTGTGCTGAAGGGCGACACGGTGGTGATCTCGGCGCGCCAGATACCCGGCAATGAAAGGACCATCTCGCGGATGATGAATCACCTCTTCAAGAAAGACACCCGCGTCATCGATTCGAACATCGCCAAGATTCACGTTTCGGGGCACGGGCGCGAAGGCGACCTGAAAATCATGTACGACGCGGTGCGGCCGAAATTCCTGATCCCGATTCACGGCGAGACGCGCCAGCTATACCGCCATGCCGAAGCCGCGCGCAAATGGGGAGTCCCTCGCGATCGCATTGTGCTCGCTGAAAGCGGCGATGTCATCGAACTGGACGAGGGCAGCGCGAAGGTCATCGACAAGGCCCCCGTCGGGCGGACCCTGATCGATGATTCGGGCACGGGCCGCATAGACGAACTGGTCCTGCGCGATCGAAAACACCTGGCTTACGACGGAATCGTGCTGCCCATCGTCGCCATCAATAAGGCCTCAGGCGAAATGGAATCCGTCCCCGAAGTCATTCAGCGCGGGCTGGCTTTGAGCGATGACGGCTCCGATTTCCTGCACAGAGCCAGAGTCGTCATCGGCGAGACTATCGCAAACGCGAGCCACGAAGAGCGCGTGGACTGGACCGTCATCAAGGAAAAAATCAGGCTGGATCTCAAACGATATATTCAGAAAGAGACCGGACGCAGGCCGATGATCATCCCGGTTGTGTTGGAAGTGTAGAATTGGCGTTTGTCCTATGTAATGCGCCGCATTACAATTGATGCCGCGATGATTACGTCGTTTCATCATAAAGGCCTGAAAGATTTCTGGGAGAAGGGCGGCAGGAAAGGAATCCCGCCTTCGATGGCCTCGCGGATTGAAAGGGTTCTGGACGCGCTGGACGCCGCCACAGATGTCTCTCAACTTAATCTTCCCGGGTTCAATCTACATCAATTGAAAGGCGACCGGAAAGGCGGATGGAGTATCTGGGTGAGCGCGAATTATCGCATTACTTTCCGTTTCAAGCAGGGCGATGCTCATGATGTGAATCTAGAGGATTACCACTGAGGAGATGATTATGTCTAGAAATCCGAAACGCCGTCCTACGCACCCCGGCGCGTTGTTGCGTGAAGACATTCTGCCTGCCGCAGGAATTACGCAGACCGAATTGGCCGAGCGGATGGGGGTTTCGCGGTTGACGGTGAGCGAAATCCTTCATGAAAAGCGCGCCGTGACCGCCGACATTGCACATCGGCTCGGGCGCGTGTTCGGTAGTGGCCCCGAATTGTGGTTGAACATGCAGAAGGCGGTTGATCTGTGGGAAGCGCTGGCAAAGAACAAACGTGAATACGAGCAGATCGAAACGCTTCAGATTGCGTTAGGTTAATAGTGGGACAATTTGGAAAATTGTCCCACTCCTGCAATTGCAAGTTGATCTAGGCCGCGGCGACGGCCTTTTCAGCCGCGTCCTTCATTCCGTCGGCGACGATGAAGTTCAGTCCGGACTCTTTCAATACTTGCTGTCCTTCTTCGACGTTCGTTCCTTCCAGCCGGACGACAATGGGTTTGGTGACTTTCAGGTTGCGGGCGGCTTCGACCACGCCGCGCGCGACCATGTCGCACCTGACGATGCCTCCGAAAATATTGATCAAGACCGCCTGGACGTTCGCGTCGGCCAGCAGGATGCGGAAGGCGTTCTCGACCCGCTCCTGCGAAGCGCCGCCGCCGACATCCAGGAAGTTCGCGGGCTCGCCGCCGGCCAGCTTGATGATGTCCATCGTCGCCATCGCCAGTCCGGCGCCGTTGACCATGCAGGCGATGTTGCCGTCGAGCTTGATGTAGTTGAGGTCGTATTTGGAGGCTTCGATTTCGAGCGGAGCTTCTTCGTTGAGGTCGCGCAGTTCGGCGTAATCCTTGTGACGATAGAGCGCGTTGTCGTCGAAATTGACCTTCGCGTCCAGCGCGTAAAGCTCGCCGTCTTCGGTCAACAGGAACGGATTGATTTCGAGCAGCGAGGCGTCCATTTTCACGAACGCCTCATGGAGCGCGAGCATGAACTTTGTGGCTTTGCCGATAAGTCCCGGCGCGAGGCCCAGGCCGAAAGCCAGATTACGCGCCTGGAACGCCTGCATCCCCACTGCCGGGTCTATGTATTCCTTCAAAATCTTTTCAGGCGTCCTGGCCGCGACCTCTTCGATGTCCATGCCGCCGGCGGCCGAAGCCATGAAGACCAGTTTCGACTCCGCGCGGTCCAGCAGCAGCCCCAGATAAAACTCCTGTTTGATCTTCAGCCCCTCTTCGATGAGCAGCGTGCGCACTTCGCGGCCTTCGGGGCCGGTTTGATGCGTGACCAGATTCATTCCGATCATCTGCCTGGCGGTGTTATGAACGTCTTCCATAGTGCGCGCGAGTTTGACGCCGCCTCCCTTGCCGCGCCCGCCGGCGTGGATCTGGGCCTTGACAACCACCGGCAGTCCCAATTCCTTGGCGGCTTCTTCGGCCTCGGAGACCGAACGCGCGACTCTGCCGCGCGGAACTTTAACATCAAAACGGCGCAACAATTCCTTGGCTTGATACTCGTGAATCTTCATAAAAATGTCTCGATGATTAAATTGGGCTCTGAAAAACGAAGCGGGAGTTTAAGAGCGAGGGCTTTAAAAGGCAAGCAGATCCCGCGTTATGGGTACGCGCCCAGCGTAAACCTTGGAGCCTACTCCTCTATCTGAGAGAAACTTACCTGAAGACGGCGAAGACGAGACATGACGCGCCTGGATTTATGCTCGACACTACACGGCGGGGTAACAAATCGCGTTGCTTGACAAGGTTTCGAACCCGCCTTTAGTATCGCCCATCCTTAATAGATTCAACGAAACATAAAGAAAGGTTCAAATTCGTAAAAAACGATGCGCGTAATACTAGCCTCATCCGAAGTTGCGCCGTATTCCAAGACGGGCGGGTTGGGTGATGTGGCCGGGGCTTTGCCCGGAGCATTGTCGCGCATCGGCTGCGACGTCTGCGTCGTCACGCCTCGCTACACCGGGATGGGCGGCCGCCAGGGAGACGTGGTCAGCCAGGAGACCGGCGAACTGATCTTCGACGATTTGCATGTGCCTTTCGCGGGCGGCATGAAATATGCGGCTGTGTGGCGAGACTGGCTGAACGGCGCGCCGGTCTATTTCATAGACGACGGCGAATATTTCGGGCGCGGGTACATATACGGCTACGGTGATTTCGACGCTGAACGGTTCGCCTTTTTCAGCCGCGCGGTCATCGAACTTGCAAAGCGCATCGGCGGCCCGCCCGACGTCATACATTGCAACGACTGGCAGACCGGATTCATCCCGGCGTATCTGGCCAAGGTTTATAACTCCGACCCTTTCTTTGCCCGGACGGCCACGCTTTTTACAATTCACAACCTGGCCTATCAGGGAATCTTCGATCCGAATCTCGCGATTAAATTCGGGTTCGGCTGGGACGTCTATCAATACGGGATGGAGTTTCACGGCGCGGCGAACGCGATGAAGGCCGGGATTTATTTTTCGACCGCCGTCTCGACCGTCAGTCCGAAGTATGCGCAGGAGATTCAAACGCCGGAATTCGGCGTAGACCTCGACGGATTATTGCGCCAGCGCCGCGACAGCCTGATCGGTATCCTGAACGGCGTCGATTACAACGACTGGAATCCCGAAACCGACCGCAACATCGCGGCCAACTATGGAATACACGACCTCAGCGGTAAGGCGGCCTGCAAACGCGATCTGCTCGAAAAATATCAACTGCCGGTCGACCTGGAAAAACCGGTGGTCGCGATTGTCTCGCGCCTGACCGCGCAAAAGGGGCTCGATCTGATCGCGCAGGCGGTCTGGCGCATGCTGGATACCGGCGCGTATTTCATCCTGCTCGGTTCGGGCGCCGAAAATTACGTGGACTATTTCCAGCACGTGCGCGACGCCAGGCCCGCCCAGGTCGGCGTCTATTTCGGATATAACAACGCGCTCGCCCATCAGATCGAAGCCGGCGCCGATATTTTCCTGATGCCTTCGGCTTACGAACCTTGCGGATTGAATCAGATGTACAGCCTGAAATATGGAACCCCGCCGATTGTGCGCGGCGTCGGGGGCCTGGACGACACGATCCGCAATTTCGAGACTACTACGGGAGAGGGGAACGGCTTCAAATTCTACGAGTATTCCGGCGACCGCCTGGTTGAGAAGTTTTATGAATCGCTGATGGTCTATTACGCCCCGGAAACCTGGCGCAAACTCCAACTCAACGGCATGCGCGAAGACTTCTCCTGGAACAGTTCCGCGCAAAACTATTTGAACGCTTACCGCCAGATCGCCGCGTCCAGGAACTGACGGAAAGACAAGGAGCCTTCATGTCGCGTTGCGACGCCCGGAAACAAAGAAAAGTTCGTAGTCCCGCCTTCAGGCGGAATAGTTTGGATTCACGGAATTGATCTTTACCCCAGGCTTCCGCCTGAAGGCGGAACTACGAACTGATTTTCTGGGGAGACAAGGAGAAGAGGGGACAAGGGGACAAGGAGAGTCTGATTTTTCCCTATCTCCCACTCTCCCTGTCCCCTTGTCCTCTCTTCTCCTTGTCTCCCTATCTTTCCTCTGTGTGCCAGCGGACGAATACGTCTGGTATAATGCTGAGGCTGAAAGACCGGAGTAGAAACGGTGTAATTATGGAGTTTGTTAGGACGAAAACAGTTATAACCTTAAGGAGAAAGAAATGAGTCAATTTGTCGCTGAGGTTAGTGATTCGAATTGGGAAACTGAAGTCATGCAATCGGATGGCCCTGTATTAGTGGATTTCTGGGCGGCGTGGTGCGGTCCCTGTCGCATGCTGGCGCCGACGGTTGAACAGGTCGCCGAGAAATACCATGGCAAGGCGAAAGTGGTGAAACTCAATGTGGACGAGAACATAGAAATCTCCGGCAGGTATGGCATCCGCGGCATTCCGACTCTTGTGCTGTTCAATAGAGGTCAGGAGGTCGACCGTCACGTGGGCGTGCCGTCAAACGCTCTGAATTCGATCTCTCAAATGATCGAAAAACAATTGGTATGATCAGAAGGTGGTTGGTGATTGGCCGAAGCTAAAGCGCCAACCACCATCCACCATCCACCAAATTTATGGCAACAGATTATGACGTGATCATTATCGGCGGAGGGCCGACTGGATTGGCCGCCGCCGTTTATACCGGGCGCGCGATGCTCAAAACGCTGGTTTTGGAGAAGCAGACTCCCGGCGGGCAGATCGCGCTTTCGGCCGCGATTGACAACTATCCTGGATTCGACGAGGGCATATCCGGTTACGAGTTCGCCGAAAGATTTCTCAAACACGCGCAGCGCTTCGGCGCTGAAATCCGCATTGGCGTAGGCGCGGAGTCCGTAAAACGCAGCGAACGTGGAATCTTCACTGTGGGCCTGGGCGACGGAGCGTTCGTGACGTCGAAAGCGGTGATCCTGGCGATGGGCCGCCACCCGCGCCGCCTCGAAGTGCCCGGCTACGATAAACTTTTCGGCAACGGCGTCAGCGTTTGCGCCACATGCGACGGCGCCTTCTTCCGCAATGTCCCGGTGGCGGTGGTCGGCGGAGGCAACTCCGCGGTCGAAGAAGGCCATTTCCTGACGCGCTACGCTTCGAAGATTAATTCGGTTCATCGCCGCGACCATTTCAC
>DASUFM010000134.1:0-2070 GCA_036274535.1 Blastocatellia bacterium | reverse complement strand
AGGCCAATCTCCAGGCGTATTTTTTCAGGTAGAAGAAAAGCCAGGCTCGGCCAGTCGCGAAATTCGACGCAAAATTGGAAGCCGGCGCGGAAACTGCTGTAATTCTATCGCTCAACTCTAATGTGACCTCAATGAACGCGCCACCAAGCCGACTCCCGCCGCAAGCAGGCCGAGCATAATAAGCGTATTCGTCAGGCTTGTCGGGCTGAAGTAAATTTGCAGATTTGAGATGATGCCGGCGAGTATGATTATCACGCCGCCGAACGTCAGTATCCATCCGAACACCGAACGCCCGTTGTGAAACAACAACCCGATGCCGAGCAGCAGCGGGATCAACGATACGCCGAAGGCGTTGTAACCCCACAATGTCCACAGCCCGCTCGTCACCGTCACGCGGCTCAGAAACAGGTAGCCTCCGCCAATCACCAATCCAAGTCCCAGAAGGAACTCCCCGACGCCTCCCGGCGTGCCGCCCGCTCCACGAATTTTATCTTTTTCATCCATTTGTTATTGTCCTCGAAGCGCATTCTACTTTGCGCATAATGACCATCTCAAGAAAGAATGCAGTTCAGGAAATGAACGACGATAAACTATTCGAGCAATTGGCGGAGGAGGCCGCGGCCTGCGCCGTCTGCGAGCGGATGCGTGAGCGACAGGCCGTGCTGAGCCGTTTGAACGGCGCGCTCGAGCCGCGAGTGATGTTCATCGCCGAGGCGCCGGGCCGCAACGGCGCCGACCGGACGCGGATCCCCTTTCACGGCGACACTTCCGGCAGGAACTTCGAATCGCTTCTCGCCTCCATCAAACTGACGCGCGACGAAATCTTCATCACCAACACTGTCCTCTGCAGCCCGCGCAAACCTTCAGGCGCGAACGATAAACCCACCAGGTCTGAGATTCGCAACTGCTCCGGTTTCCTGCGACGCCAGATCGAATTGATCGACCCGCCGGTCATCGCCACGCTCGGCGCGGTCGCGCTCGACGCCTTGAAGTTGATCGAAGCCCACGATTATCAACTCCGCGACACGGCGGCGAAAATCCTGCGATGGAACGGGCGCCTGCTCGTCCCGCTCTATCACCCCAGCCCACAGGTCATTATCACCGTGCGAACTCTCGATCAGCAGAAATGCGATTTCCGCTCGATCCTCAAAGCGATCAAGCGTTCATAAATTTTCGCCACAAAAATTCCCTTTCAACGTTTAATCAGCCAGCCGAGTAGAGATATTCGAGACACGATAATCCGGGAGTCATCGTAAGAATGGAAATCGCGTTGATGGCTGAAAAAATCGAGGGTCGCGAAGATGAGGGAGCTGTCGCCGCGACGGCTCGTCTAATAATCCGAGCGAAAGCCGGCGATAAGACGGCCTTCGATCAAATCATCATCAACCACCAGCGCAAGGTCATCTCGCTGGCCTGGAGGCTGCTGGGCAATCGTGAAGACGCGCGCGACGCCGCGCAGGAAACTTTTCTGCGCGTTTACAAATCTTTCGGCAGGTTCGACCCGGCCCAGGATTTCAACGGATGGCTTTACCGCATAGCCGTCAACGTCTGCCGCGACCTGGCTCGAAAACGAAGAGGCAATCTTTATTCGCTCGAAGCCGAAGTCGAATCGGGCGCCGTCGCGGAACCGGCCAGCCCACAGGACACCGAATCGGCGGCGATGCTCGCGCAGGAGCGCGCCATCCTGCTGCGCGCGCTCGCCACACTGCCCGAAAAAGAGCGAGCCGCAATCGTCCTGCGAGACATGGAAGGATTGAACACGGAAGAAGTAGCGAGAATTTTAGGATCGAGCCCAACCACCGTCAGATCGCAGATCTGCGCGGCGAGAGTGAAGATCAAGGCGTTCAGAGAACGATTTTTGAAACGCAGTAATAAGTAAGTGGAGAATATGAATAATTCAGATTGGCGGAGCCTTTGGAGTGCGGCGGCTTGGCGCCGCTTTGGTAGTCATCTCTGATTTTGCGGAATTGGATGACCAAGGGAGCCGTGGGCTTGTCTCCGATCATTGCCGCAACGCCAAAATAGACTACCAAAGCGGCGCCAAGCCGCCGCACTCCAAAGGCTCCGCCG
>DASUFM010000133.1:0-7701 GCA_036274535.1 Blastocatellia bacterium | reverse complement strand
CTGGGGACGGGCACGCGCCTGACGCTCAGCTATTACTACCTGGGACAGGACAACATTTCGGATTACGGCATCCCCTGGGTTCCGGCGAACAATGTCGCGCTCCAGCAATACCGCGACCGGCCGGCGCCGGCGCCTCGCGATACTTTCTACGGCTTCCGAAATCGCGATCGCGAGGAACTGCGTTCCGATCTGGCGACTGTGAAATTCGAGCGAGACTTCAACGATTCGATGACGCTCCGCAACCAGTTGCGATTCAGCTATTCGTCGCGCGATTCGCTGGCCACTCCGCCGCGCTTCACCACCGATGTCAATTCCACGGCGGTCAACCGCGAGATGAGGTCGTGGATCGCGCTGGACAGAGCCTTCGATAACCAGACTGATATGCGGGCGAGTTTCTCCACCGGCAAGATTGGGCATTCGCTGGTCACAGGGCTCGCGCTCACGTATGAGAACAATCAGCGCCAGAACCGCTCCGCGCCCAATTCGCCCACGACCCTGCTCAATCCAAACCCGGACGACGTTTACAGTGGCGTGATCACGCTCGATCCGCGATTCGGCGACATCACGGGCAAATCGCTCGCGCTTTACGCCTTCGACACGGTGAAGCTCAACAAGTATCTGGAACTGACCGGCGGGCTGCGATTCGACCGCTTCGATGTGGACGGCGTCAGCGTGACGACCACCGGATACGCTCCTGTCGTACGTCTCGACGAGATGGTCAGTTGGCGTGGGGGCGTGGTCGTCAAACCAAAGGAAGAGGGCAGCATTTATCTTTCTTACGCCACTTCGCTCAGCCCGTCGCTGGAAGGATTGTCGTATAACACGGCCAACACGAACATCGAGCCGGAGAAGACCTACAACCTGGAGCTCGGCAGCAAATGGGATCTGGTTGACGGCCGCCTCTCGGTAAACGGAGCGATCTTCCGCGTGGAGAAGACTAACGCGCGAACGCCCGGCATCCTTCCGGACGATCCTCCGCAAACGCTGCAAGGCCGCCAACGCGTGCAGGGCGTCGAATTGGGCATGAGCGGCGGCATCACCCGCTCCTTGCGGGTCTTCGGCGCTTACACCCTGCTCGACAGCGCGATCATCAAGTCGAACACGGCTACAGAGGTCGGCAAGCGAATTCAGAATACTCCCCGCAACTCGTTCAACATCTGGACGACTTACCTGCTGCCTCATCGTATCACGCTCGGCGGCGGACCTCGATTCGTCGGACGCCGCTTCGGCAACACCACCAACACAAGGCAGGTGGACGCCTACTGGCTGCTCGACGCGATGGCCTCGTTCCCAATGGGGCGACATCTCGACCTGAGGGTCAATCTCTATAACCTGACCAACGATTATTACTTCGACCGGCTCGGCGGAGGCCACCTCATTCCCGGCGCGGGTCGTTCGGTCCTGGTCAGCGCCGGATTCAGATTTTAAAAAGAGGACTTATAAGACCTATAGGACCAAAAAGTCCTATAGGTCCTATAGGAGCAAGCAATGTTATTGCATATCCCTGACATCTTAACTGCCGAGCAGATCGCGCAATGCCGTCAGAAATTGGAACAGGCCGATTGGGTTGACGGGCGCGTCACCGCCGGACATCAGTCGGCGCGCGCGAAAGACAACATGCAGTTGCCGGAAGACCATCCGGCGGCGCGCGAACTCGGCGCCCTGATCCTCGCGGCGCTGGAAACCAACCCTTTGTTTATGGCGGCGGCGCTGCCATTGAAAGTCTTCCCGCCGCTTTTCAACCGCTATCAGGGCGGGCAATCGTTCGGCGCTCATGTAGACAACGCCGTTCGCCAGGTGAACGGCACGCCGCATCGAGTGCGCACCGATCTTTCGGCGACGCTGTTTCTGGCGTCCCCGGAGGAATATGACGGCGGCGAGTTGTCGGTCGAAGACACTTATGGATTGCACAACGTCAAACTGCCCGCGGGGCATTTGATTCTCTACCCCGCCACCAGTCTGCATCACGTGCGCCCCGTGACGCGCGGCGCGCGGCTGGCGTCGTTCTTCTGGATTCAAAGCATGGTGCGCGACGACGGACAGCGCACTCTACTGTTTGACCTGGACATGGCGATTCAACGGATTGCCGGAGAAGCGCCGGATCACCCGTCCGTCATCCAGCTCACCTGCGTCTATCACAATCTGCTGCGCCGTTGGGCGGACGTCTGAATATGGCTCGATAATCCTCACAGTCTGTTACCCACATCCCAGGGTTGCTTCAAATGAAACTATTCCGCAAAGCGCTCTTCTGGTCTCACCTGGCGGTCGGCGTTATCGCCGGCCTGGTCATCCTGATTATGTCCGTTACCGGCGTGTTGCTGACCTACGAACGGCAGATCACCTATTGGGCCGACACGCGCAATTATCAAATCGCCCCGCCTTCGCCTGATGCGACTCGCCTTTCAATAGACGCGCTGCTCGCCAAAACGCGTGAGGCCCAACCGGGCGCGGCGGTCACGACAATCACCGCGCGTTCCGGCGCTTCCGATCCCGTGGCCATCGGGCTGGCGGCCAATCCCGCCGGGCCCGGAGCGCCTGCCGGACCTGGAGGCGGTCGTACCATTTTTATCGATCCATACACCGGCGCCGTATTGGGCGAAGGCGCGAAGGGAGTCCGCGACTTCTTTCACGTGATGACAGACTGGCATCGCTGGCTTGGCGCGAGGGGCGCGAGCCGCAGCAGCGCGCGCGCCGTCACCGGCGCGTGCAACCTCGGCTTTCTGTTTATCGTCGCAAGCGGCATTTATTTGTGGTGGCCGCGCAAACGGAATTGGGCGCAGTTCAGGAACATCCTGTGGTTCAAACGAGGGCTGCCGGGCAAGGCGCGCGATTTCAACTGGCACAACGTGATCGGCTTCTGTTTTTTTGTCCCGCTCTTCATCGTAACGCTCTCCGCCGTCGTGATTTCGTATCAATGGGCCAACAATCTTGTTTACCGAGCGGTAGGCGAAAATCCGCCCGTTGGGCGCGGCCCAGGCCTGTCGCCCGGAAGCGCCGGCGTCCAGCGTGGCGAAATGCGGCGTGGCGGAATGGAGCGGCGCGATGTTGCCCCGCAAGAAGATCGGCCGTTGGATAACCTCAACGCATACTGGGCCCGCGCGGCGCAGCAGGTCCCGGGATGGCGGATCGTCAGCTTGCGCCTGCCTACTTCGCCTGACGCGCCTCTAATGTTTACGATTGACCAGGGCGACGGCGGCCAGCCTCACAAGCGCGCGCAACTCACGCTGGATCGGAAGAGCGGCGAGGTCATGCGATGGGAGCCGTTTTCCAGCAACACTCCTGGCCGTAGACTGCGCTCCTTCCTGCGATTCGCCCACACCGGAGAGGTGGCCGGATTAGCGGGGCAGACCATCGCCGGACTGGCCTCGCTCGGCGGCGTTTTTCTGTTTTACACTGGAATCGCGCTCGCATTGCGACGACTTCGCGAATGGCTGAAAAGACGCTCCCACGCAACAGCTCAAACACCGGCCCCGGCGACGGAGACGGCCGCTGATTGAGAGCCATTTTCCATTTGTCATTTGAGATTTGAGATTTGGCCATTGTGAGATTTCCGGAAAATGACAAATAACAAATCTCATATGACGATTGAATAATCGCAGTCTTCCCCACACGCGATTTACCATACATCCTCTTCCCTTGCGCCTGTTCCCGGCGCCCTAATTGCAAAATTAGTAACCAGCCCCCTGTACGGTATTAAAAGGCGCATGGAGAAGCCTCCCGATGAACGTTCGTTCCTATCTTCCGACTTTTGTGACCCTCTGCGGCCTTATTCTGGCGCTGACGATTGAGAGCTGGCTTCCCGCGGCAGGCGGCCGTGATGACCGCATGCGTCACGCGGCGCGGAACCTGACACTGGGATTGCTCAACGCGTTTGCGATAGCGATCATAGCCGCGCCGCTCATCGCCAATGTCGCCGGCTGGGCTGAGTGGAGCCGGTTCGGACTGCTTAACATGTTGAACCTTCCGCCGGCGATTACCATTTTCATGGCCGTCCTGCTGTTTGACGGATGGTTGTATCTGCTGCATCGCGCCAACCACAAAATTCCCTTACTCTGGCGATTTCATCGCGTGCATCACAGCGACCCAGAGATGGACGCCACGACCGCCATTCGTTTTCACACCGGCGAGGTGATGATTTCAGCGGCGCTTCGCCTCGCCCTGATTCCACTGCTAGGAATCACACTGTGGCAATTGCTGCTTTACGAATCTCTGATGGCGCCGGTAATCCTGTTTCACCACAGCAATGTCAAATTCCCTGAGAAAGTGGACCAGTGGATTCGCGCCCTGATCGTCACACCGGCCATTCATCGAGTGCATCACTCGCGAATGCGATTCGAGACTGACAGCAATTACTCCATCGTCTTCTCCTTCTGGGATCGGATAGTCGGGACTTTCCAGCTCCGCAGGGACGGGCGTCCGGTCAATTTCGGACTTGATCAATACGACGGCGAAGAGTGGCAACGGGTGAGCAGGTTGTTGACCACGCCTTTTCAAGCCGCCAGTCCCTGACGCGCCACCCTGACTTCCACGAAGCGATCCGCTAAAATTCTCCACGACGGTTGGGAATGGAATACGAACCGTCGTGGAGAATTTCATTTACACAGGGATCGTTCATGTCGTCATGGACGACTCCCAGAAACGATGGAAAGTTCGTAATCCCGCTCTCATGCGGGATTACGAACGATTTTCGGAGGAGCTCAAAAAATGCCGGGAGGTTTAGTCAAGACTTCTGAGAATTGGGCGATATTAGCCATTCGTCTCGCCCTCGGAACGATCATGTTCGCCCACGGAGCGCAGAAAGTTTTCGGAATCTGGGGCGGGCCGGGTTTTAACCAATGGACCAGTCAGGCCGCGCCGTTTCCCGAGATGCGCCCCTCGTGGTTGTGGCTGGGCGCGGCGGCTCTATCAGAGTTCGTCGGCGGGGCGCTGGTGCTGATCGGATTATACACGCGCGTCGGGGCGTTCTTCATCGCCTGTGTGATGCTCACCGCAATCCTCGGCGTACATTGGAAATCCGGTTTTTTCATAAACTCCGGCGGCTTTGAATTTCCGCTGGCCCTGCTCGGCATGGCGGTAGCCCTGCTGATTCACGGCGGCGGCAGCGCGTCGATTGATTCCCAGATGGCGGGCGGAAAGAAATAAAGACAGGGGGACAGGGAGAGGAGGAGAAAAGGCTCCGGTATGACATAAGCGATCGGGCGGAAATTTATTTTGCCCCTGGGCCTAGTTTCCCTGTCTCCTTGTCCCCCCTTCTCCTTGTCTCCCTGTCCCCTTGTCTCATATACTCTGCGTACCCTTAGTGTATTCCCCACTTAACCTGCTTTACGACCAGTAGGAGTAGCGTTATGAATCTGTGCTCGCGCTGTTCAGGAGAACTTCCGTCGTTCGCTGTCTTCTGTCCTCATTGCGCTCAAGCCCACGAGCCGGACTTTGATGAATTGATCGACCTGACGATAGAGGGGCGTTACCGGATCTACCGCCGCCTCGGCCAGGGAGGCCTTTCCACGATCTTCGCCGCGACCGATCTGGAGACCGACAGCGTGGTCGCGATCAAGATCAGCAATCCGGTTCAACTGGTCCTGCGCGCGATGAATTACGCCATGGACGCGGACCGGGCGCGCGACTACTGGGACGAGATGCTCGAACGAATGCGGCGCGAGGCCGAGACGCTCGCCACAATTAACCATCCGAACATCGTGCGTTTCGACGGAACCGGCATGATCAACGACGATCTGCGTTATGTCGTGATGGAGTTTTTACGCGGACGCACGCTGCGCGAGGAAATAGACCACAACGGGGCTTTCGAACAGTCAAAGGCGGTCAATGTCGCGACCGAAATCGCCTCCGCGCTCATCGAAGTCCATGCGCGCGACATCGTGCATCGCGACATCAATCCCAGAAACATTATGATTGCGGATTGCGGATTGCGGATTGCGGATTTGCAATTGTCAAACTGCCAGATGGAGACGCCTGCCTCGATTGGCGATGAAAATCGTGATCAAGCGGCGCCCGCGCAAAATCAATCCACAATCCGCAATCCGCAATCCGCGATCGAAGAATCCGCAATCAAACTTATCGATTTCGGCATCGCCAAATTTCCGCAACCCGCGGGAGCGCCGCCTTTCACGCAACATTCGACGCTCGCCGGCACTGTCGCTTACGCCTCGCCGGAACAATGCGCCAGCCGGTCGGTCGATAACCGCAGCGACATCTATTCATTGGGCGTAGTGGTTTATGAAATGGTCACCGGGCAGCGTCCTTTCAACGGGCGCACTCCGACCGAGGTCGCCCTCAAACAGATTCAAGCTGAACCGGCGCCTCCGCGTTCGATCAATCCGGCGATCTCCATCTCCCTGGAAAGGACTATCCTGCGAGCGTTGGCCAAAAATCCCGATGACCGGCAGCAGAGCGCCGAAGCGTTCAGCGATGAGCTACAGAAAGCGTCACATCAGATATTCATACCGCTGGCTGTCGCAAATCCGGGGACGGAGGATCAATGTGAACAGGGAAAGGAAATTTCGCCATTTGTCGCTCATGACGAATCCGGCGAAACAGACGAATCTGATTTGAGACTTGTCAGAAGGCGGCGGCGAAGATTCGTCGTCGCGGCGGCGGCGACTGCGGTCGCCGTCATTGCGGCGGCTCTCTACGGCTGGACGTCGAGCTCGTCGAAGCGCAACGCCGGCCCCGCGGCGGTGAACGCCGTCGTAGCGGCGTCTCCGGCGCCGGAATCGCTAACCGCAGCCGGCAGCTTCGCGGATTCACTGGAACTGGCGGCCCGCGCGCAATCGCAGAACAACGCCGCCGGCATCGTTTCTACGCCAGGCGTTCAAGCGGCGCCGAATCCCGCCCAACAAATTCCGGTGGCAAATTCAGCGGTCCCCAATAACAAAGTCGCGGCGCAGCCGGCGATTCTTCCGGCGACGGCGACGGTCCCAACTCCGCCAAGCGCGAACCCGCAAATGCCGCCAGCTCCATCGCCGGACATTGCTCTTAAACACGCGGCGCAGCCGGCGAGCCAGCCCGATCTTTCCCAGGGGCCTGTAAAAGAACGCGACGGCGACAGGCAGCGCCGCGTGAATGACGCCGCAACCGGCGACGCGAATTCTGGTCAGAGCGGCGATATGGATCCGGATGCGGATGGCGGCTATGAGTACAATCCGCCTCGGAGGCGCGGTAATGACACATTCAAGCGACGCCGCATGCCCGATCCACAGAATCGATACGATGAGGATCAGGGCGCCGCCGATGATTCCGACACGGTCAGGCCCAGATTGTTTCAATGGAGCGGACGAGTCAATTATCAGCGCGAAATTACGATCGAGTTGCCGGGCGCGCCGGGCACGGTCGAAATTCCACGAGCCTTCCGCAATCGCGTCGCCGTGATCGAACCGCCAAGCGCCAATAACCGCTGGAGCTTCGTCGTGCTGCGCATCTTCGGGCGCGGCGGCGTTTCATTCGTCATTCGATGGTGGCCCGCGGCGCGCAACGCCACGAAAATTACGGCGTTTCGATAATGAGTTGAGTCAAGCGTGTTCTGTGACAACTGTCAATCCCGAGATTCCCCAGTAGTCATCGGGATTATGTGTAACCAGAGAAAGTTGATAACGAAGCGCGGTTGCGGCGATCCAGGCGTCTTGAGATGGAATCGGACGCCCAAGCGCGCTTCTCTGAACTCGCACACCGGCCCATAGACGGCAA
>DASUFM010000132.1:0-5370 GCA_036274535.1 Blastocatellia bacterium | reverse complement strand
ATCACGCCCTGTGGGGTGTGCGCGTACTTGCCGTTGACCACTCGAGAAACAGTGGAAAGATGCATGCCGATGTCTTCGGAAATGTCTTTGAGCATCATCGGCTTCAGGAATTCGACGCCCCTGTCGAGAAAGTCGCGCTGGCGTTCGACTATCCGTTCGCAGACCTTGTAGATCGTCTGTTTGCGATGCTCTATGTTCTTGAGCAGATCCACGGCCGAACGGAACCGATCCTTGATATAATCGCGCGTCTCTTTCGACGTCTCCTTGTTCTCCATCATCTGGCGGTACTGCTTGTTGATGCGCAACTGCGGCAGCCCGTCGTCGTTGAAGCGTATGACGTATTCTTCGTCGATCTTTTCGATGTAAACCTCGGGTTCGATGTATTGCGCCTCCCGCGGGGCGAACTTGCGGCCCGGATGCGGTTCGAGCTGGGTGCGGATGAGCTTCAGTTCCTGCGCCACCTGCTCGACGCTCACTCCGAGCGCCTTGGCCAGTTCGGGCAGCTTATGCTGCTGCAACTGGCCGAAATGTTCGCGGATCATCTTCACGGCCAGCCGGTCGCCGTAGCCCAGATATTCGAGCTGCAGCAACAGGCACTCCTGCAGGTTGCGCGCGGCCACTCCAGTCGGGTCGAGTTGCTGCACGACCTCCAGCGCTTTCTGCGCGACCTCCAGCGGCCAGGGGCCGAGCGCCATAATCTCTTCGAGCGAGCAATCCAGATAACCGTCGTCATTCAGATTGCCGATGATCGCTTCGGCGGCGGCGGCCACCTCGGGCGTAGTGAGAGTCAGGCGCAACTGCCAGTTGAGGTAATCGGCCAGACTGTCTTCCGAACGCAGGAACTGTTCGAACGAAGGCGTCTCTTTGACTTCGGTCTCGCGCGTGCGATAACCCGGGTCCAGGTATTCCTCGAAAGTCGTTCCGTAATCGATCTCCTCAAACGAATCGCGTTCGCCGATCTCGGGCTCCCGCGTTTCGTCTCGCGCGCCCTCCGGCGGCGCGTCGCCCGCGACCGTCACTTGAGCGACGTCCTCGGGAAAATTCGGCGAAAGCGCGGCGCCCGCGTCGTAGCCGGCGTCTAAATCGGCGCCCTCGCTCGCCTCGTTGACTGAATAAGTCTGACTGGCGCCGTCGAGCCTGTCGGCGGCGTTCAGGATGTTCTCAGGCGCTTCCCCCGATCCGTTGAGCGCGGCGCCCGAAGGCTCTGTAAAATCTATATTGCCTTCGTCGTTGGGGACCGCCACCTCATCAGGCGCCAACTCTTCGAGCACGGGGTTCTCGGCAAGTTGTTGTGAAACCAACTCGCTCAATTCGACCTGAGTCATCTGCAACATCTCGATGCGTTGGCGCAATTGCGGCGTCAACACCAGTCGCTGCGATTGATTGATGACGAGTTGCTGTTTGTATCCTGACATAGCTTTGTCATTTGTCATTCGCATTTGTCATCGATCATTTGTCACCGGCCACTTGAGCGCTTTTCTCGAATGACCAGTTACTAATGACTAACGACTAATGAACAATGACTACATTCTAAATTTCTCTCCCAGATAAACCCTTCTAACTTCCGCGTCGCCGGTCAACTCCTGCGGCGTTCCCGACCGAAAGAGTTTGCCGTCGCTGATAATATACGCGCGATCTGTAATCTCTAACGCCTCGCGCACATTATGATCCGTAATGAGAACGCCGATCCCGCGCGAACGCAAGCGTGCGATGATCTGCTGTATATCATCTATCGCAATCGGGTCTATTCCCGCAAACGGCTCATCGAGCAAAATATATTTCGGCTCGATAGTCAACATCCGAGCGATCTCAGTCCGGCGGCGCTCGCCGCCCGACAGCGCGTAGCCTTTATTCTTCCGGACGTGACTCAGACGGAACTCTTCGATCAACTCTTCCATCCGGTCGTGGCGCCCGGCGCGAGTCATCGGCAGCGTTTCAAGTATCGCCAGGATGTTCTGCTCGACAGTGAGTTTGCGAAAGACCGAAGCTTCCTGAGGAAGATAGCTGATTCCGAGACGGGCGCGTTTGTAGAGGGGCAACCTGGTAATACTCTCTTCGCCGAGCCAAACGCCGCCTTCATCCGGCTCCTCCAAACCGACCACCATGTAAAACGTCGTGGTCTTCCCCGCTCCGTTTGGGCCGAGCAACCCGACGATCTCGCCGGGACGAACTTCGATGGAAACATCGTTGACGACGCAGCGGCGGCGATAGGATTTCTTCAAATTATCAGCTCGCAAAGCCGCGCTGTCAGGATTCGACCCTCTCTCGAGACCGTTGAGCTCAGCTCCTTTGATCTGACGATCAAGAACCTCGCTTACCATCACTGTCGATCCTCTCGATACTGTCGATACTGTCGATACGGCCGCCGACCTGGCCGACTCGGCGAGCGCAGCCGATCCGGCCGCGACTCCCGCGTCATTTGCCGCGTTCCTGGTTGCGACTTTTTGCGCCTTATGCTTCTCGCGCCTTTTCAAGAAACCCCTCCGTCAACTTCCCTGTCAAGCTTAAGCCATTGGTCATCTCTCGTCTTTTAACTTCAAGGCTTGAAAATCGGCCCGACACCAATCACGGTTCTTTTTTGACGCCGCCGCAACTCAATTTTGGATACGATGCGTGGTCTTCACACGCCTCTTTGCGCCGCTTCCAACGTTGTTGTCATCATTAGCTTCGATCCTAGCATCGCGTAAATGTAAAGTCAATTTTGGGCTTTTCGTCACAGCCTCGCGCTCCTGGTCTTCGACGACGGCGACGTTTCCGGTGAGTATCGCGGTGTCGGTCGCGGCCGTGTAAACGACCCGATCTCCGGTCGCGCGGCGCGAGGGTTGGGTCATGACCACGTCTTTTGACGCGGTTAGAGAGATCAGTTTGTTGTCTTCATCCATTACCGCGTCGGCCGTCGCCGAATCAATCCGGTCCGTGCCCTGACGAATCTTAACCGAGCCCTCATAATGCGCAGTGCGGTTGGCGTCGGTGTATACGATCCGGTCGGAAGAAGCGAAGACCGGCACGATCTCCTTGCGCCCTTTCTCGACCTCTCGCTCGAAATCGTAGAAACCCGACTGCGCGTTGTTCCAGGCCGTCATCACGCGCTCCCCCTTGTCGAGTTCAATGTATTCGGCGCGGATGTAATCATCGCCCTGCCACGCGCGCGCGGCGCCGATGTAACGCGCGGCGCCCTCGTTATGCTTGACTATCGCGCGATCCGCGGCGATCGTCACCGGCTGCTTGTTGTTTTTGAACGGCGCGGCCCCCCCGGTCGTCTCGCGGCTGAAATAAGTCGTGCGCGCGCGCCCGCGCAATTCGCTCTCGCTGGTATCGACGTTGGTGTCGATCTCTTCGGCGCTGGCGCGCAGCGACGAGTCCCACAGCTGCGGCTTGCCGCGCAGAGCCACCTTCTGATTCGACGTGGTATAGACGGCGCGCGCGGCGACGCCAACGCGCTCGCCCTCGGAGAATTTCGCGGCGCCCTCGACGGTTATATCGGACACGTCCTGGGTCTGCCGGCTGAAGTTGGCGGTCATCTTCTTTCCGCTGATAGTCTTCTTTAATCGTTTTTTCTCTTTTCCTTCGGTTTGGATCGGATCGAATTCGGCGACGGCGTTCGGCTCGGCGACAAAGGTTTTCATCGCGTTGCCGGTCTCGAAGAAATCGGCGGTGAACTTCGGCGCGCGCAGCGTCTTCTTTTCTGAACGGGCGTCAACGCGTTTCGGCGTAACGGTCAGGACGGCGCCGCCAGTGGCTTCGGACCGGGCCAGATTTTTGCCGTCCTCGCGGAAATTAGCCTGTATGATGTCGGCTTCGACCACCCGCTCCGACCAGTCACTCTCTTTCGGCGAGTTTAAGAGCGCCTCGAGTTTCATCACCGCTCGCCCCTGCGCGACGATCAATTGAACGTCGCTGCTCTTCTCGTTCGGTTTGTAGGTGATGTCGATCCGGTCGGCGGTGATCTCGCGCGGCGAATCCGGTTCGAGCGAGCGGACGCGCGCGTCGCCGTATCCGGCGGAGTTTTTCAACCGCTGTTCTTCATCGAAGAAGAAATCCATGTCGCGCGATTGCGCCTCCGAAGCCTTTCCCTTCTCCCGCGTTTCCAGCCGCGAGTTACCGCGCGCCTCTATGCGTTCGATCCTCTTCGTCTGCGGATTGCCGAAGCCCGTGGCCAGATCGGCGCGCCCCTCCCGCTCGCCCTGTACGATGTTGACATTGCCCTCGAACTTCACCATCCCGTCTTTCTCTACGTACTCCGCGCGGTCGCCTCGAATCTCGACCGGGGGCGCGCCCTTCTTTTTGGGATCCCGGTTGGCGCCGACGACGTGCGCATTCTGAGTCAGGGTCAGGACGTGGTCTTTGGCGCGCAACACGCCGCCGACCGACGAGCCGCTAAGCTCCCCGTGGCGGAATTGCACGGGAACTTCAGTGCGAGCGATCTCGCTCTGCTGCTCATAAACGGCGGATTCAGTCCTGACCTCCAGGCCGTCGCTGCTCTTGATATTGACATTGCCCGAGAACGTGACCTGCCCCTGGGCGCGCAAATAAACGCCGCGATCGGAAACGATGCGCAGGCTCTTGCCCTTCTCGACGTCGAAAGCCGTCAGGTCCACTTTCTCGAGTTCGTGTCGCCCGTCTTCGTAAGCGATGTCTTTCGCCGCCAGCAGATCCAGCTTCTTGCGCTTGGTCTTCGGGTCCGTCTCAGTGTATCGGTACCCCTCAGTGATCGCTACCACTTTGGGGTCTAACACCGGCCTACCTTCAATACTGGGGAGAGGATCCTGCTTGCGGGCGCGAATGAACGCCGTCACGATTACGACTATCGCGACTATCAGCACCAATAATGAAGCTATGCGTCCGATCGCGGGAATTTTTTCTCTGATCATAAAACGTCTTCCTACATCGTCTGCGGGGGCGAGCGGATTATATCATTTCCTTCTCATTCGTCCTGCCGCGCCGGGGCTTCGATTGTTCGGGGCCGCGCGTCTCGCGACAGGACCGAGGCTTGCTATTTTCATGGTAACTGTCAGTGGGCCGATTTTATAAGGCTGGCGCTAAGTCAAGTAGTCGAGTGTATCCAGCTTTAATTTGCGAGGCCTTCACACATCAAAAGAGTGTCGCCATCGATAGTCGGAACAGACGCGCGGCTGGTCTGCCGGTAATACCAGAGAATCAAACAGTTAACGGCGCGCGTTCAGCGATTTCAATTCGCCTGAAACGCGCGCCGTTCGATTGCGACACGAATGATCGTCTTTGCTGTCTATTTGTCGAGGTTGAAAGTAAATTCGAGGCTGCCACGTACGCTGACCGGCTGGCCGTCTTTAACCGCGGGATTGAAGCGAAGCTTTTTCGCCGCTTCGATGGCTTTCTCGGTCAAACCAAAAG
>DASUFM010000131.1:0-3002 GCA_036274535.1 Blastocatellia bacterium | reverse complement strand
GCCGTAACGATCGAAGTTGCGGCGCAGGTTGAGCTCAATAAAGTCGCTCACTCCTCGTCTGAGAAGAAGAGCTTCTGAGGCGACGAGCTTCGTTTATTGAAAGACTCAGGGAAGTGACAGGGCGGTCTTGGAATCGCCGCTTACGATAAGCGTCCGTGACAGGCTTCTGCGATCTGGCGCAGGCGACCGGCGTCGAAAATGAAATCCTCAACCTTTAGCCCTTCGGACTCCGATTAGTAGGCTTTGAACGTGATTTTCGGATCGCTGTGACCGAGAAAGCTGGACACCTTGTGCAGCGTGTCCCTTCGGCAGAATGGATACTGTTGGCGAACTCCAAGCCTAGCGACCACCGGCTTCTTCCAGATTCCAAGGAGCTTTCATGTCGCGTTGCGACGCCCGGAAACAATGAAAAGTTCGTAGTCCCGCCTTCAGGCGGAATAGTTTGGATTCACGGAATTGATCTTTACCCCAGGCTTCCGCCTAAAGGCGGAACTACGAACTGATTTTCCGAGGAGCTACAAGGACAAGAGCCAGCGCAACCTCGGCGATCATCAGCGCAGGCAGCGTCCGCCGGCCGAGCGCCTCCTGCTGTATCTTGCGCCTTGAGCGCCTCACTGACATCGGCCCTTGATGCGCGCAGCGCGGGAAAGAGACCGGCTATCAGCCCGGTCAATAACACAACCACGCAGGTAAAGCCGAGTACACGGCCATCCAGGCCGGCCTCATCAATGCGCGCGACCTTGCCGTTATTCATCGCCAGCAGCAGCTTGATGAGCCATTGCGCAACAAGCAGTCCGGCGCCGCCGCCCAGGAGTGAGAGCAGTAAACTCTCGGTCAGCAACTGTCGAGCCAGCCGCCAACGCCCGGCTCCAATCGCCGCGCGGATCGCCATCTCCTTTCGCCTGGCCACCGCCCGCGCCAGTAGCAGGTTCGCCACGTTGGCGCACGCGATGAGCAGGACGAAAGTGACCGCTCCGAATAACACCAACAGGGCAAGCCGAACATTGCTGACGAGCGACTCGCCGAGGCCGATCACACCGACCCGCGCGTCGGCATAGGCGTGAGGAAAGGCCTGCCGCTGTCTTTCGAGAATAACAAACATATCCGCCCTGGCGGCTTCCGGCGTCACGTCAGGTTTGAGCCGCGCGAGCACATTCAGTCTGGAAGGGAGGTCAGACACGTTATCCTGCGCCGACATCGAGCAAACGCATCTACCACTGTTGCTCTACCGGGCGCCTCCGATTACCACGATAGAGCTAATTCCAAATACCGCAAGAGTGGTAGCCGAGAAACACTCAATCTTGTGATGCGCTGGTTGCTTAGGTCCTGCATAGTGTGAGGTAGCGAGTCCGACGAAAGCCGCGCGCCGTGAGACGGGAAAGTGGCGGCAAATCGCGTTGGTATGACTCGCTGCAAACGTCAGGTCGCCATCGGTTTGAAGGAAATCGCAAAACAAGGAGATTCTCAAATGCCGTACATAAAAGTTGGTAAGGAAAATTCGAGCGACATCGAAATTTTTTATAAAGACTGGGGCAAAGGACAGCCGATTGTGTTCAGCCATGGATGGCCGCTAAGCGCGGACGACTGGGACGCCCAAATGCTGTTCTTCGGCCGACAGGGTTATCGGGTCATCGCGCACGACCGCCGCGGCCATGGGCGCTCCAGCCAGACCTGGGATGGGAACGAGATGGACACCTACGCCGACGATCTGGCAGCGCTGGCTGAACATCTTGATCTGAAGGACGCAATTCACGTCGGTCACTCCACCGGAGGCGGCGAAGTAGCTCGCTACATCGGCCGTTACGGAACGAAACGCGTCGCCAAGGCTGTTCTCATTAGCGCTGTGCCGCCGCTCCTGCTGAAGACGGAAAAGAATCCCGGCGGCCTGCCCATCTCGGCCTTCGACGGCATTCGAGACGAAATCGCGGGAGACCGGTCGCAGTTCTACAAGGACTTTACGCTGCCGTTCTACGGATACAACCGGCCAGGCGCCAGGATTTCGGAAGGCATCCGGGAACGCTGGTGGCTGCAGGCCATGATGGGGGGAATTAAGGCCCATTCCGATTGTATCAAGGCTTTTTCCGAGACCGACTTCACTGAAGACCTGAAGAAATTCGACGTGCCGACCCTGATCCTTCACGGCGACGATGACCAGATCGTACCAATCGGCGCTTCGGCTCTGATGGCCGCAAAACTCATTAAGAACTCCACGCTGAAGGTTTATCCCGGTTTTCCGCACGGGATGTGCGCAACCAACCCGGACCAGATCAATGCCGACCTGCTCGCGTTCCTCAAAGCTTAAGGTCGGGCGCTACGAGTATTTGCACACTCCTCAGTTATATCGTGTACAAGGAGACTGAAATCATGGCGACTGAACCCGCAATGTACGAAACGCGAATCGACCTCGGGTGGCAAACCCGGCTCTCCCTCGCCCGCCTTCTCAATCAACGTCTGGCCGATATGATCGATCTCTTCAACCAGACCAGGCATGCGCATTGGAATGTGAAGGGGCCAGAATTCATGCAACTTCACGCGCTCTTCGACGGCGTCGCGGAGCGAGTCGAAGAAGGCTGCGACCTGCTCGCCGAGCGCGTGGTGACATTAGGCGTCGCCGCCGAAGGGACCACTCGCCAATCCGCCGCCGCCTCCTCCATCGGTGAATACGACCTCTGCGCGGTGGACGGCCCGGATCATCTTCGCGCATTGGCCGGTCAGGTGGCGAAGTTGGCGGCCTCGATCCGCGACGCCATCCAGCAATCGACCGAGCTGGGCGATCCGACGACCGCGGATCTTTTCACTGAGATTTCACGATCACTGGACAAGGATCTGTGGGTTCTGGAGGCGCACCTTCAAAAGAAACCATGACCAACGAAACATCTACAACAAATACGCCTGAGCGGCTGACGGTCATCGTCAGCCGCCGCATCAGACCATGGCGTGAAGCCGAGTTCGAAACGAGACTTTGTCCAATGTGAGATCGGCGCTCCGCGCCGATCTCACAT
>DASUFM010000130.1:0-6716 GCA_036274535.1 Blastocatellia bacterium | reverse complement strand
CGTCGCATCTGAATTGATGACTACATCCGTGCCGAAAGCGCAGGCTGGCGAAACCGCCGGCGGCGCCCTCGAAAGATTGCGCGAACAGAAGCCGGAGGAAGCGAGCCATCTTTATCTGGTTAACGAAGCCTCGGTTCTGACCGGCCAGGTTCCGATCGAAAGGCTTATCGCCGCCGCGCCGGAGACGCCGCTCGGCGATCTGCGCGGCGATCCGCCTATCGAAGTCCACCCGGACTCCGACGGTGAAATGGTCGCGCTGCTGGCGGTCGAGCGCCACGACGCGGACGTTGCAGTGGTTGGCGACGAACGCAGGCTTATCGGCGCAATCCCGATTGGCCGGCTGCTCAGGCTCCTGCACGAAGAGCACGTTGACGACATTCTGCGCAAGGCAGGCGTGGGCGCGGGGCATCCGTCGCCGGCTGAAGCGCACGAAACGATCAGGGCGTTCAGGGCGCGAATGCCCTGGCTCGCTGTGGGATTGTTGGGCGGGATGCTGGCGGGCGGAATCGCAAGCATTTTCGAGGAGTCGCTGAAGCGCGAAGTCATGCTGGCGTTCTTTCTGCCGCTGGTCGTTTACATGGCCGACGCCATCGGCACGCAAACCGAAACGATATTGGTGCGGAGGATGGTCTATGGCCCGGTCTCGCTCTTCACTCAACTCTGGCGTGAAGCCTCGTTAGGGCTGCTGATCGGCTTGACTATCGGCGGGGCTGCGTGGATGGGGCTGTGGCTGCTGGGTGGTCGTGGCCACGTGGCGTCGGTCGTAGCCTTGACGATCATCTGCTCATCAATCGTTGCGACGCTGGTTGCGAGCATATTGCCCTGGATGATGGATCGTCTGGACATCGATCCGGCGATGGCTAGCGGTCCCGTGGCGACGGTTCTGCAAGACTTGCTCAGTGTGGCGATTTATCTGGGGATCGCGACGGCGATCATCTAAGATATTTCTTCCGAAGCCGTACACGACCGAGAAGCTCTTGAAGACTGCGGCGGCCGCGTTGAAAGAGGAATAGGGCAACGGCGCCCTCAGATTTCAACCAATCGCGCCAGCGGCTGTTCCTTCGAGTTTCTTCAAGCGATAGCGCAACTGATCGCGCGAAATGCCCAACAGCTCCGCAGCCCTCGTTTGATTGCCGCCGCTTCCACCTTTGCAGGCCGGCTTCGATTCGCAAGAAGTCGAGATCGCCAGCGCGGTGTTTCCTGAAGAGTGGGGATATGTCAGCGGCGAGAGGCACGACCTGGCGGTGGTCGATGTCGGCCCGGCGCTGCTGGAGCCGCTGCTCGGAAACCTTCGCGGGAGTAAGGAGCACTCGAAGATCCCCGTGCTGGTGGAACGGAGCAGGGTCGCGGCGGCGCCTGTGGCAGGAGTGTTGCCGAAAAATCGCGCGATGCCGTGCAGTCGCGATTTCGCCAGCGTCATCCGATTGAGAATCAGGCGGATCAGGCGCCTGCGACTGATCATCCCCAGCAGCCGCCCGTCGAGGCGCCGGAACCTGGGCGACGTTCTTTTCATCCATCAACCTCAGCGCGGCTTCAATCTCCGTGTCGGGCGTGACCGAATAGATCTGACCCGCCCGCCGCATCGCCAAGGCGCCGATGTCCGGCTCCATTCATCGCGTGGGACGGAGAGTGTGTCGCTGAGCGTAATGATCCCGCGCAGCGCTTCGCTCTCGCCGACCACGTAACACCGCCGCCCGTTGCGAAGCAGGTAATGCTCGACGAACTCGGCGAGGCTCGCCTCGCCCGGAACGGAAGGGCAATCACGGCTCATCACCTCGGAGGCCTTGACTCCGGCGATCGCGCGCCCGACCGCCATTGACCGGCGCGCGCCCTCGGCTCAGCAGCCAGACGCCGCCGAAGACCGCGGCGAGAAAGTAGCTCGAAACCGGCCCGATCAATGCGATCCTGATCTCCTCGCTGGGGCGATCCGCCTCTTTCCCGATCTCCGACACTCCGCCGAAGATGAAGAGCGTGATCGAGCGGACGGGTTTCCCGCCGCGGATGGCCATCAGCGAGTGCGCCATCTCGTGAAAGAGCACCGAGCCGAAAAACAGAAGGCTTGCGGCGATGCCTATCAACAAATGAGCGACGTGAGGCAATCCCGGAAAACTCGCGGCGAAGGTCCCTGTCATCGAGAACGTGATCAGCGCGAAGATCACGAACCAAGTGAAGTGGACCGCGATCATGACGCCGAAAATCGAGCCGAGTCGAAATGTGTTTGTCGCAGTGTTTCGTTCCATATCAATATTGGAGTCCTGTTCTCGAACGCTTCCCTGCAGAACCCCATTTGTGAATTCTTCTGAGCAATGAGTGTGCCTCGGTAAAAAGCGGGTCTGGGCCTCGTAGAGGAATCAAATTGTGGAATCTTACGAACCCACTTAGCAGAAAATTCCGCAATCGCCAGGTAGCTTCGTGTTGGCTGATGATGTCGTCAGCGGGCGCCGACTTTACGCAATGTTTGCAGCAATATCCTATCGCGCGAGTGAGAATTCATGTCTCATCGCGCTCGGGGGCTGCAAATTCATTGATTCCCTGCAAAATCGGCCTGCTGCGGCCTCAGGCACGCTCATTGCTGATCCGACAATCGGGAGGTGTCGGAGGCGCCGCCGACTTGAATTGTATGATTGGCTTCAAACACATTCTTTGTCCCACCGACCTCACGCCGGAATCTGACGCGGCGCTGCGCTACGCAGTCGCTCTGGCCGCCCGTTACGAGGCGAAGTTGACCGTCTGTCATTGCGCGGAAGCGCCGTCGCCTGGCGATGAAATTGAGCGCGAGAAATTCGGAAAGCGCGTAGAGTTCTGCGTCAGGCGATGGACGGGCGTCGGCCATTGTCCACCCGCTGATTTCGAGGGGATCGTCATCGAAGGTCCTCACAACGGGGCCGGCGAGGCGATCGTCAAGACGGCGGCGGAGCGCCGCGTTGATTTGATCGTGATGCGCTCGCGGCGGCGTCCCGTAGCTGCGGCGCTCCTCGGTTCCGTCACGGAAGCCGTCTGTCGCACGGCCCCTTGCCCCGTCCTCGTCACTCACCCCGACGAACGCGAGTGGGCGGGATTTACTTCGTGTGACATCGATCTGCGCAGGATTCTGGTCGCGCAGGACTTTTCAATCGAATCTGAGCTGGCCCTACAACTGGCGATTTCATTGGCCCAGGAATATCAAGCGGAGCTGCGCCTGATTCACGTCTTGCCGGTCGCGCTTGCTTCTGTGGCCGCTGATCTGCCACAGGGCGTGGAATCCGATTTCCATCGCGCGGCGCGGGCGCTACAGCATTCGATCCCCGACGACGTCTACCTGTGGTGTAAGGTCGTCCAGGCGGTCAAGTGCGGGCAGCCCTACCGCGAGATTCTGAGCTACGCCGAAGAGAACGAGATCGACCTTATCTGCATGGGCGTTCACGGGGCGGGCTTCGCGATGCGCGCGCTGTTCGGGTCGAACACCGACAGGGTGCTGCGCCAGGCCCCGTGCCCGGCGCTGATCGCTCGCCCGCTCAAACCGGCGTCTGTCAACAACGGGCGATAGAATGATTTGCTGCGCGAGCGAACCGCCGGCTGACGACCAGGAGGGATGTATGACTTACAAATCGGACGAAGAGGTCAGGAGCGGCGCCCTGTTTCAACTCGAATGGGATTCGCGTCTCAGACGAAGCGATATCGGCGTGAGCGTTAAAAAAGGCGTCGTCACGCTTACCGGGACGGTTGACAGCTACGCGAAGAAACTGGCCGCGCAGAAGGCCGCGCACCGTGTTCCAGGCGTGCTCGATGTCGCAAATGAGATCGAAGTGAAAGTGACGGGAAGCCTGCGGCGGACCGATTCGGAGATTGCGCAGGCCGTCCGTCACGCGCTCGAATGGGATGTGCTCGTCCCGTCCGACCGGATTCATTCGACCGTGGCGAACGGCTGGGTGACGCTCGAAGGCGAAGTCGAATACTGCAGCGAGCGCGCCGACGCCGAACGCGCGGTTTCGCGTCTGACTGGCGTGCGCGGAGTGACCAACAATATCGCGGTTTGCGCCCCTCCGGTCGAACCTGAGCGCATGAAGTCCCTGATCGAGGACGTGCTCGAACGGCGCGCCGGCCGCGAAGCCAACCGGATCAGGGTGAGTGTCGATGAAGGAGACGTGACGCTGATGGGAGCGGTCAAATCATGGGATGAAAAGAAAGCGATTCTCGGCGCCGTCGGCCACGCTCCCGGCGTGAAGATGATCCACGACCATCTCTTCATTGAGCCATATGATGTGCGCTTCGAATCGGCGTGAGCGGTCAGGCGTCGGTATTGAAAGCAGGAACACGAACGAGGGGGTTACTTTATGTCAGCTCAGGACCAAAGCTTTTACGGCGACGTGATTCGGTATTTTGATCGGGCCGCCGCCTTCACCCAACACCCGCCGGGGTTGCTGGAGCAGATCAAGCGTTGCAACAGCGTCTACCGGTTTGAATTTCCGCTGTCTCGCCCCGATGGTGATATCGAAGTAATTCAGGCCTGGCGCGTCGAGCATAGCCACCACAAACTGCCGGTGAAAGGCGGCATCCGCTATAGCCCGGACGCCAACGAAGATGAAGTCAAAGCCCTGGCCGCCCTCATGACCATCAAATGCGCTATCGTGGACGTGCCCTTCGGCGGGGCTAAGGGGGCGGTGCGGATCGATGCGCGCAACTGCGGCGCGGAGCAGTTGGAGCGCGTGACGCGGCGTTACACGCACGAGTTGGTCAAGAAGAATTTCATCGGGCCGGGCATTGACGTGCCGGCGCCGGATTACGGCACGGGCGAGCGGGAGATGGCATGGATCTTCGACACTTATCAGGCGCTCAATCCAGGGAGCCTGGACGCCGCGGCGTGCGTGACCGGCAAACCGGTCACGCAAGGAGGCGTCCGGGGCCGGCGCGAGGCCACCGGACGTGGATTGTTTTACGCCCTTAGAGAAGCTTGCGCCCAGGAGGAAGAAATACGGACGTTGGGCCTCGCTCCAGGGGTCGAGGGCAAGCGCGTAGTGGTTCAAGGGCTGGGCAACGTAGGCTCTCACGTGGCGAAGTTTTGCCGCGAGGGCGGAGCCATCATCATCGCGATTGCAATGCGTGAAGGGGCGATTCTGAATCCCAAAGGACTGGACGAGGAGAAGGTTCTTCAGCACCGCCGGGAACATGGCTCGATCCTGGATTATCCCGGCGCTACGAACATTCAGCAGTCAACGGACGCGCTGGAACTGGATTGCGACGTGTTGATTCCGGCGGCGCTGGAAAACCAACTGACGAAGGAAAACGCGCCGCGAATCAAAGCGCGGATACTACTGGAAGGCGCCAACGGTCCGACCACGCCCGAGGCGGAAGAGATTTTCCAGGAGAAAGGGATGCTGGTCATTCCTGACGTCTACGCCAATGCGGGCGGCGTAACCGTCTCATATTTCGAATGGCTGAAGAACCTCTCCCACGTGCGTTTTGGGAGAATGGAGAAACGCTACGAGGAAGCGACCTACCGCCGGATGCTGAAAGCGGTGGAGTCGTCCACCGGCCATCGATTCACGGAGCCTGAACTGGATTTGATCACGCGCGGAGCGAATGAACTGGACATTGTCAATTCCGGTTTGGAGGAGACCATGGTGGCCGCTTATCACGAAATCCTGGAGACGCGGCGACGATACCCGGGGATGCAAAACCTGCGCGCCGCGGCATTCTTCAACGCAATCGAGAAAGTCGCCCGAACTTACATGGAACTTGGCATTTTTCCCTGATCATTACCATTATTTCCTGCCGCCAGATTTTCTTTTGCCGGAACCGGATGTCTTTTTACCACTCAGCTTAGCCGCCAAACGATCGAGATCGATGATCTCCGACTCGCCGTGGTCGTAATACCCTGCGGCCCCGCGTTCGCCTTGCCCAAAGGACATCTCATCATGGACCAGCGCGTCCGGACTCGCCCCCTCTGACCTTGAAACCGGAAAGACCCCGGTTCGCCCTATCACATCCTTGCGACCCTTACTGCCACCCGGCAACCCGCTCTCGCGCTTCTTTTCTTCTTCAGATTTGCTCGCCCGTTTCTTTTTCTCTTTAGGTTTTTCCTTCTGACGTTGTCGCTTTGCGCTCATAGTTGCGCCTCCTTGCCCGGAATTCAAACTGAATCAAATATCCAGGATGACAAAGGCCTCCCAGACGTCACCGGTCTTCTTCAATGAAAAGCGGTGCAGCGTGACGGCCTTTACGTCCGCCCGCGTCTGGTGTCGTTCCGGATCGAGCTTTTCGCCGCTGACCCTCGCTCGCAGAACGTAGTCGTGGGCCTTTTGTCCGATCCGGACCGCAGGCGCACGCAAGAGCAAGGTCTCGGCGTCTTTGTAATAAATGAGCTCCTGTAAGAAATCGAACAGCAACATCTCAAGCTGAGTGTTCTCAAGCTCAATTTCCCTCTCGACAACGGGCCGGATCGACGCCAGGTCTTCGACCATGACATTCATCACCGCGTCGGCGGCGGTGACAAACACGCCTTCCAAATCCGGCGACCACGCCCGGAATGCGATGTCGGCTATGGCAACCTCTTCCAGGTATTCGTAGGGCATAACCTTCCGCCTCTCACACAACTTTTACTCTATCGTATCCGCTCCACCGCCTCATCGGCGACAGCGATCGCCTCAGTCCAGGGGAACGCGCGCCTCGACGGGTTAGCCTTTCACGTTACCGATCGGCGTGAACCGCACGACCCGCTTGCTGATCCCGGCCAGTTC
>DASUFM010000129.1:0-5018 GCA_036274535.1 Blastocatellia bacterium | reverse complement strand
GAAGTGTTCAAGGCCGTTGAGAACGGGTCTCTAAAGCCACTCCCAGTGCGAGTGTTCCAAACGGGAACTTTCGAGGACGCATTCCGCTTTATGGCGCAAGCCAATCATATAGGGAAAATCGTCGTTTCGATGCGGGAGCGGAATGTTTTGATTGAGTCGCCCGCGGACAGCGCGCCCTTGTTCCGCGAGGACGGTTCGTACCTGATTACAGGCGGCCTCGGGGCGCTCGGTTTAACAGTAGCCCGCTGGATGGTTGAACGCGGGGCGCGCCACTTGATTTTAATGGGTAGGAACGCGCCTGCGGAAACGGCTAAAGAGACGGTAGCCTCTCTGAAAGAGAGTGGTGTGAAGGTTGTGACAGCGAAAGTTGATGTTGCCAGCCTTCGACAGGTGAAACAGGCGGTTGCGCGTAGTAAAGAAAAGATGCCGCCGCTGAGGGGCGTCATCCACGCCGCTGGAATCCTCGACGACGGCATTCTGTTACAGCAAAACATAGAGCGCTTCAGAAAGGTCATGGCTCCGAAATGCGCCGGGGCCTGGAACCTGCACATCGCGACAAGCGAAGATCCGCTCGATTTCTTCATCCTCTTCTCGTCGGTCGCGTCGCTGCTCGGCTCGCCTGGGCAGGGAAATTACAGCGCCGCCAATAGCTTCCTCGACTCGCTCGCTCATTACAGGCGAGGCCTCGGTTTGCCGGCCATGAGCATTAACTGGGGGCCGTGGTCGGAGATAGGTCTGGCCGCGCGACCGGATCGTGGGGAACGGCTGGCGTTACGCGGAGTCGGGAGCATGGCGCCGGAGCGCGCTATCGATGCGCTGCAAAAGTTGTTCGCGGAGCGGCCGACGCAGGTCGCCGTCATGCCGTTCGATCTGGAGCAGTGGCGCCTCTTCAACCCGGCCGCCGATGGAGCTTCTTTGCTGGCTGGAGTATCCAGCGAGACGGAGGGCACAGCCGCGCAAGCGACTTCGCGCGCGGCCGGAAGGACAAGGGCGAAACGTGACGCCTTACTCGCAGCCGAGCCGCAGGAACGTCAGGCGTTACTGGAAACTTACCTGCGCGAACAGGTGGCGCGGGTACTCGGCCTTTCACCCGCAAATCTCGACGCGCATCAACCGCTCAACCGCTTCGGTCTCGATTCCCTGATGGCTGTCGAGGTGAAGAATCGAATCGAACTCGACATCGGCGCGCATATCCCGGTAGTGCGGTTGCTTCAAGGCCCGAGTCTCGCGCACATTGCCGACCAGTTGGCCGGACAGTTAACGGCGGTTGGCGGCGACCCCTCTATCCAGCGAACGCCAGGTCCAGTGGCCAAGGCGCCGCAACCCACCTCCCCCTCTGAAGACCTTACTACAAGGATAGATCAAATGTCGGATGAAGAAGTCGAATCGTTGCTCAAAAGCATGATGATGGAGGAAATAGGAGGCGTCGAATGAGCCAGAGCTGGCACTCGATAAACGCTCTCTCGCCGGAAGAAAAGCGCAGGCTGTTGCTCTCGCTGATGAAAGAAAAAGAGGGCGCGGCGGCCGTGACAGCGCCTCTTTCTTATGGCCAGCGAACGTGGTGGTTCTTGCACAACCTCGATCCGCTGAGCGCCTCGCTCAACGTGGCGTTCGCCGCGCGCGTCAACTCGGAGGTGGATGTGGCTGCGCTTCGCCGGGTATTTCAGGCGCTGGTCGACCGGCACGCCTCGTTGCGCACAACCTATGTCAGCAAGGACGACAAGCCACTCCAGGTCGTTCACGCGCGGCAGAGCGTATACTTCGAGGAGATTGACGCCTCGAAGTGGGAATGGGATGAACTGTTCGCGCGTCTCGTCGAGGACGCGCAGCGGCCTTTCAATCTTGAACGCGGACCCGCGCTGCGCGTCAGCCTATACAGCCAATCGCCCGACTCGCATCTGCTTCTGCTCACGGCGCATCACATCGCTATCGACCTCTGGTCGCTGGTGGTTCTGATAGAAGAACTGCGTGAATTGTACCCTGAAGCGCGGGAGGGGCGGAATGCGCAACTGCTCCCGCTTCGGGCGCATTATACGGATTACGTGAAGTGGCAGGCGGACTTGATCGCCTCGGACGCGGGCGAACGTCTGTGGGATTACTGGCGGGAAAAATTGAGCGGCGAATTGGCGCCTCTGGAATTACCGTCCGCCCGCCCCAGTCAGCAGAGTCTTTCATATCGAGGGCAAACTCACTCGTTCAAAATCAGCGCTAAACTTGCGCGTGAGCTTAAAAAGCTCAGCCAGGAGCACGGCGTCACACTCTACATGACATTGCTCGCGGCCTTCAAAATGCTCCTGTACCGTTACATTGGTCATGAAGACATTGTGGTCGGCACATTGGCGGCGTCTGGAAGGAATCGCGCTGAGATGTCAAACCTGGTCGGATTTCTGGACAACCCCCTGGTATTGCGCACGGGTATCTCCGGCGAGATGTCGTTTTCATCGTTTGTCAGCAGTGTTTCGCAAACAGTTCTCGAGGCGTTCGAGCATCAGGACTATCCCTTCGCGCTGCTGGTAGAGCGCCTTCACCCGGTTCGACAGGCGGGACGCGCGCCGCTGTTCCAAACCATGTTCATTTTGCAGCGGACGCAGTCGCCGGAAACCAGCGCATTGCTGGCGCTCGCTTCTGGCGAGGCCAATGCGCGAATGAATCTCGGCGGCCTGTCGCTTGAATCCGTCAATCTGCAGGAGCGCATGGCGACCGGCGTCGCCGGCAATCTCGACCTTACGCTGGCGATAGCCGAAGTTGAAGACAGGCTCTTGGCATCGATGCAATTCAACGCCGGCTTGTTTGATGAAGCGATGATAGCGCGTATGGCGTCGCATTTTCAGGCCTTATTGGAAGGAATCGTCGCGCAACCTGAGCAAAGAATCTCGCGGTTTCCGCTGCTGTCGCCCCAGGAAAACGATCAACAGCTCTCAGTGTGGAATGACACGGCCGCGCGGTTCGCGCAAACTCATCTCCTGCATAAGCTCTTTGAGGAACAGGTCGAACGGACGCCGGACGCTCCAGCCGCAATATTCGCCGGCAAAAGCCTCAGTTATCTAGAACTCGACCGGCGCGCCAACCAGCTTGCGCATGGCCTGCGGAGACGCGGCGTCGGGCGCGGTGTGGTGGTTGGTGTCTGCGTCGAACGGTCTTTGGAAATGGTTGTCGGGCTATTGGGTGTCTTGAAGGCGGGCGGAGTTTATCTTCCGCTCGATCCCGCCTATCCAAAAGATCGGCTCGACTTCATGCTAGAAGACGCGCGGGCGTTACTGGTTTTGAGTCAGGAGAAGATTGTCGAAGGCTTCACGGAACGCAAGTACGAATTCATCTGTCTCGATTCCGAGGAGGCGTTCAGGACGGAAAGCGGGGAGAATCTTGACGGCGACACGAGCTTTGCCGACTTCGCCTATGTGATTTACACCTCAGGTTCGACCGGGCGGCCGAAAGGAGTGATGATCGACCACAGGGGCGCGGCCAACACGATCATCGACGTCAACCGACGTTTCAACGTCGCGGCCGGCGACCGAGTTCTCGCTCTCTCCTCCCTCAGCTTTGACCTCTCCGTCTATGATATTTTCGGGACACTGGCCGCAGGCGCAGCGATCGTTATCCCAGACCCTTCGCCGACGCCGAACCCTGCGCACTGGGAAGATCTAATGCGCCGCGAGCGAGTCACCGTGTGGAACTCCGCTCCGGCATTGATGGAGTTACTCGTCAACTCGTTCGAGGACAAGACGTCAATCAGCTGTCCCTCACTACGGCTTGCGCTCATGAGCGGGGATTGGATTCCGGTCACGTTGCCCGACGAGGTGAGGGCGTTTGCGGAGAATGCGAGCGTGATCAGCCTGGGCGGGGCGACCGAGGCTTCCATCTGGTCTATCCTCTACCCGATTGAAGAGATCGACCCTGCGTGGAGAAGCATCCCGTACGGGCGACCGATGGCGAATCAGCGGTTTCATGCGCTCGACTCCGAATTGCAACCGGCGCCCATCGGCGTCATCGGGCAGTTACACATCGGAGGGATCGGCGTCGCGCAAGGGTACCTCAATCGCCCCGATCTGACTGCGGAGAAGTTTATTCCAGATCCTTTCGGGGGCGAGCCGGGCGCGCGCCTCTACCACACTGGCGACATCGGTCGTTACCTGCGCGACGGCAATATCGAATTCCTCGGGCGTATCGACCAGCAGGTGAAGATTCATGGTTTCCGCATCGAAATCGGCGAGATCGAGACCGTTTTGAATCAACATCCAGCGGTCAGGGAAGGCGTCGTCGTCGCGCAGCAGAATGGCCAGGGAGAGAAACGTCTGACGGCGTACGTTGTGCCCCACCAGGAGGCGGCCTTCGCGCTGGCCGAAGCCGAAAGCGCGAAGGCCGCTGAGTCTCAACTGAGTTGGGACGCGATATTGAACGCTGGGCGCGCATATACACGGCAGCCATTCCCCGAACTTCACACGCTCGACTTCCCGCTGCTCACGCGACATCTGAATCGTCTGACCACGGCCTACATCTGCCGCGCCTTTCGAGAGCTTGATGTCTTTACCAGCGCTGGAGAAGAGCGCACGGTTGAAGAGTTGTTTCGCAATCTCAAAGTCGTCTCGCGTTATAAAAAAGCGTTGCGGCGGTGGTTGTATCTGCTCGTCGAGGAAGGGCTGTTGGAAAAGCGCGGTGAGGCGCTGATCAATCCGCGACCATTACCGTCTCCGTCTCTCGCCGCGCTGTGGGACGACTTCAAACAGCGATTTCCCGACTCGCAGGTGAGGGAGACGATCGATTACTTTCAACTCTGCGGCGAAAATCTCGCATCCGTGCTGACGGGAAAAATCCACCCGACGCAGTTGCTTTTTCGCGAAGGCGCGTCGAGGGTCGCGGAAAATTTCTATCAGGAAGTCTTTCGCTATTGTAACGCGGTCGCGCGTGAAGTGACCGCCGCTGGAGCGCGCTCCCTGCCGCCAGCCGGCCGATTGCGCGCGCTGGAGATCGGCGCGGGCGTCGGCTCGACCACCGCCTGGCTGCTTCCAGCGCTCCCGCCT
>DASUFM010000128.1:0-5831 GCA_036274535.1 Blastocatellia bacterium | reverse complement strand
GCCGCGCGGCCGTACTCGGCCTGGTAATTCGAGGTCAGCACTTTGAACTCAGCGATGGAATCGAGGGTGACGGCGAACATCATGCCGTTATTGCCGGTATCCACGGTCGCCACTCCGTCGAGTTGCAGGTTGTTGGAGTTCGTGCGCATGCCGTTCGCGCTGATGTTGGCAATGTCGCCGGGAGTTCCCATGTTGGTCGTGGAGACGAGGCCGGGGACAATCGAAGTCAGCGCCGTGATGCCGCGCCCGTTGACCGCAATGTTGCGTACGATCTCGCCCTGCACGGCGTAAGAGCGCTCGGCGCTCTCGGCCTGGACGAGCGTGGCTTCGGCCGTGACCGTGACGGTCTCGTTCGCCTGCCCCACTTCGAGCGCCAGGTCGCCGAGCGCCAGCTTGTCATTGGCCACCAGCAGCAATCCGGTGCGCTCCATTTTCTTGAAGCCTGCGGCTTCCACTGTGAGTTTGTAGCTTCCAGGCGGGACTTGCGGAAAAACGAAGCGCCCTTCCTTATCGGTCGTGGCGGTCAGAGTCAAACTCCTGGCCTCGTCCGTCACACTGACCGTCGCGCCGGTGACGGCCGATAGTTGCGGGTCAGTGACGTTTCCGGTTATCGAGCCGCTGGTGGTTTGAGCGTTTGTGGCCGCGGCCAGAGCCAAAACGCATATAATAAGAAAACAATACAACCTGATCTTTGAACGCATTTCTATCCTCCAGTATTAGTTAAGAGCGCACGCTGAGACGGGCGTACCTCAGGACATCAAACCTCGGACAACCTCGCAGCGGTAAAGGAGTCCACTGAATTGTTTCAAGGCGCCTGGCGATCCAGGTCCTTTTTTCATCTCAGCTTAATACTCAGGTTGACATTGCTAGCTTCATATATATATAAGGTCAACCAAAGGCTGAAGTGGCGCCTGTTCGAGCGACGCTTACATGCCTGCGCCAATCGATTGCTCGAATGCAGACACCGGCTTTGTTGGGAAATAAATACTCGTAAGAGGAATACGAAGTCTTTGCAACAATCTAATAACTTCTGAAAAGTTATACGGCGGTCTGAAAATTCCTGAAAAGTTATGAGCGCAGCGAAACAAGAGCGAACCACGCGTTTCTACGAGTTTGGTCCATTTCGTGTGGACACAGTGAAATACGTTCTGACGCGTGATGGAGAAGTGGCGCAACTCAATCTTAAAGCCTTCGAGATTCTGTTGGCGCTGATCGAGAATCGCGGGCAGGTGTTGGAAAAGAATGAGCTACTGCAGCGGGTCTGGCCCGACACCTTAGTTGAGGAAAACAACCTGGCCCGCAACATTTCCGCGCTTCGAAAAGCCCTCGACGAACAGCCCAACGAGCACCAGTACATCCTGACCGTTCCCGGTCGAGGCTATCGCTTCGTCGCCAGTGTTAGAGAAGTGGACGGCGCGAACGAAGATCTTATCGAGCTTTCAACTAATGGATCGAAGGTTAACGGTTCCGCCGCTTTCCACGCGGCGCCGGACGCCGGGGTCGCGGAGGAGCCGGCGACCAGCGAGGTTCCTGAGCGCGAGGAGGCGTTCAATGGCAAGATAATTCCTCACAGACGATGGGCGATTATTGCGATTGGGGCGCTCGTGGTCCTCGTGATAACCATTCCGGCCATTCTCCTGATCAGCCGGCTGATTAGCCGGTCGCAGGTCGAGACGCCGCCGCCGCGCAAACTCTGGCAGTTGACTTTCGATCCCGGCCTCGAAAGCGAACCGAGCTGGTCGCCTGACGGGCGCATGATCGCCTATAGCTCTGATCGCAGCGGCAATCTTGATATCTGGGTGCGGCCTGTCAGCGAAGGCAATCCGATTCGAGTAACCACGTCCGAGGCTCATGACTGGCAGCCGGACTGGGCGCCGGACGGGAATCTTCTGGTCTTCCGCTCCGAACGTGAAGGCGGAGGACTCTTCGTAACGCCTGTGTTCGGCGGCAAGGATCGCAAAGTCTCTTCCTTCGGCTCTTACCCGCGTTGGTCGCCGGACGCCAGGCAAATTCTCTTCTACAGTTCGCCGCTGCGGGACGATACATTGGAGATTCCCAAAGTCTATGTGGTAGGACTCGACGGCCAATCGCCGCGCGAGGTGATGTCGGATTTCCTCCCACAATTTGAATACTTTCGCGTTGCCTGGGGCCCCGATGGAAAACATATCTCGATATGGGGATGGCATCACCGGGAACGTAGTTGGGGCTTCTGGACCGTTCCATTGGATGGGGGCCCGCCGGCCAGATCGGAAATAGATTCGAAAGTTAATGAGCAGATCAGAGAAGCGGCTGTTACTTTCAGCAATTTCGTGTGGTCTCCTTCCGGCAGGGCGCTCTATTTTGAAGGAACCTCCCAGACCGTGAAAAACCTGTGGAAAGTGGAAGTCGAGCCGCAAAGCCTGCGCTGGATAGCCGGGCCTGAACGCCTGACCACTGGCGCGGGATTGGACAGGGACATAGCGATTTCGCCGGACGGCAGGAAAATGGCTTTCACCACGCGAGCCGAGCAAACCAGATTATGGTCGCTCCCTTTCGACGCTTCCGCGGGCCGGATTAATGGAGAGGAACGGCCCGTCACCGCGGCCGGCGTGAAAGCTGTATTTCCCAATCTCTCGCCCGACGGCCAGAGGCTGGCGTTTGTTATACGCCGCGCCGGGAAATGGGAACTCTGGGAGAAATCGCTCAAGGACGGGCGTGAGACGCTCCTGGCGTCGGATGAATCACAACGATCACAGATACATTGGTCACATGATGGTTCGCGGCTGATTTATTATCGCAGCCGCCCGATCAATCAGGCTAATCAGGCCAATCAGGTAGTCCCGCGGAATGAGCGTAATCTCGTTATGATGCCCGCTGGCGGCGGCGCTGAACAGACGATCGTCACTCCCGGCGCGATGGCCATGAGCGCCTGGGACTGGTCTCTTGACGGGAAGTGGATACTCGGAGGATCAGATCGCCAGATTCCGGGACGACATGCGCTCTGTCTGTTTCCGATTGCGGCGGCCCCCCATGCCGAGGCGCAAATGCGCATGATCGCTTCCCATTCGGAAAAGAATCTCTACCAGGCTCGCTTCTCCCCCGATCAGCGGTGGATCAGTTTCATCGCCGCCCCGGCGATCGAGGCCGGAATATCGACTATCTACGTCGTTCCGGTTTCGGGCGGCGAATGGACGCGCATTACCGAAGAAAAATACTTCGACGACAAACCACGCTGGTCGCCCGACGGCCGGCGGCTATATTTTGTCTCCAACCGAACCGGATTTTTCAACGTCTGGGGCATCGGCTTCGACCCGGCCACCGGTCAGCCCAGGGGAGAACCATTTCGCGTAACCAACTTTGAAAGCCCCGCTCGCATGATCCTGCCTGACGTCGCCACTATGGAGATGGCGCTCGCCGCCGATCGCATCGTCCTGCCCATCATGGAAGCTACAGGTGGAATCTGGATCCTGGAGAATGTAGGACGATAAGGACATCGGGAACCACGGATTTTACGGATGCGACGGATCAATACGGATTATCCGTGACAATCCGCCGCATTCGTGTAAATCTTCGGTTCCTTGTTGAAACCCTATACTTAACCAGAGAGAAAACCCTATGTCTCCTCAAAAATTGTTCTGCGCGTTGCTGTTCGTTCTGGCTTCGGCGCCCCTCGTGATGGCCCAGCCCGCGCGTCGCCCGCTCAAACTCGACGACATTCCACGATTGCGCGAAGCGCGCGATCCGCAGATATCGCCCGACGGCCAATGGGTCGCCTACGTAGTCTCGACCGTCGATGTCAAAGAAGATAAGACCAATTCGCACATCTGGATGATCAGCTATGACGGCAAGACAGAACGTCAGATGACGTCGAGCCAGGAGAGCGAATCGTCGCCGCGCTGGAGTCCGGACGGGCGATACCTGTCGTTCACCTCGTCGCGGCCCGGTCCGGCCAAGGGCAATCAGGTATGGCTGCTTGACCGCGACGGCGGCGAAGCGTTCCAACTGACCGAACTGAAAGGACGCCTGCAGGGTTACGAATGGTCTCCGGATTCGAAGCGGCTGGCGCTCATGGTCGGCGATCCAGACCCTGAAGCCGTGGCCGCCGAGGCCGCGAAAGAAAGCGGCGGGAAGCCGAAAGCGCCGAAACCAATCCTGATCGATCGCTACAAATTCAAACAGGACGTGCAGGGCTATCTGCTCTCAGACCGCCACAGTTATATCTATCTTTTCGACATCGCGACGAAGAAGCTGGAGCGATTGACGACCGGCAAATGGGATGAATCCTCGCCTTCGTGGTCGCCCGACGGGACGCGCATCGCTTTTATGAGCAATCACGCGGCGGACCCCGATCGCGATCCGTCGGCTCAGGTCTTTGTCGCCGAGGCGAAGCCGGGCTCGACTGAAAAAGCATTGACGGACGCGCGCAGCCGAGGCGGGCGCTCACGTCCCGAATGGAGCCCGGACGGAAAATGGATCGCCTTCACTGAAAGCGACGAGAAGAAATATGGCGCTTACAGCATGAGCCATCTGGCGATTGTGGCGTCTGATGGAAGCGCCGCGCCGAAGCGCGTGGAAGCCGTCGAAGCTCTGGACCGCGGCGTCTCGTTGCAGGGATTCAGCGCCGACGGCAGGTTCATTCGCTTCACGGTCATCGACGACCGATCGGTCTATCCGGCGCAAACGCCGCTGGCCGGCGGTAAGGTGGAACGGTTGCTGGCGCCGCCGATTGTGATTTCGAGTTGGAAATCGGCGAAGGACCGATCCGTAGTCGTTTCCGGCGGCGACTCAAAATACGGCGAATTATACGCATTTGAGAACGGCGCGCTTCGCCAGCTCACGCGTCAGAACGACGCGCTCTTCGCCGAGTTGGAGATCGCGACCACGGAAGAAGTCGGATTCAAGAGCAAGGATGGAACTGAAGTCCACGGCCTGCTGACGTACCCCATTGGCTATGTGAAGGGAACGAAGGTTCCGTTGCTGCTGCGCATTCACGGCGGGCCGAACGGGCAGGATCAGCATTCATTCAGTGTGGAGCGACAATTCTTCGCGGCCAATGGATACGCGGTCCTGGCCGTGAACTATCGCGGCAGCGCCGGCCGAGGCCAGAAGTTTTCGCGGTCTATCTTCGCCGACTGGGGCCATTATGAAGTCGAAGACCTGCAAGCCGGCGTCGATCACGTAGTAAAGATGGGCGTGGCGGATCCTGATCGCCTGGGCGTCGGCGGCTGGAGCTACGGCGGCATCCTGACCGATTACATGATCGCCAGCGACAATCGATTCAAGGCGGCGACCAGCGGCGCGGGCACGGCTTTCACCGTCAGCTTTTACGGCGTCGATCAATATATTATCCAATACGATAATGAGATCGGCCCGCCCTGGGACCCGAAGGCCTGGGAAACTTATCAGAAGCTTTCATACCCGTTCTTGCACGCCGACCGTATCAAAACTCCGACGCTCTTTCTGGGCGGCGAACGTGATTTCAACGTGCCGCTGTCAGGTGGCGAGCAGATGTATCAGGCCCTGCGCAGCCTCGGCCTTGATACGCAGCTCGTGATCTATCCCAATCAGTTTCACGGCATCACCCGCCCCAGTTACATACGGGACCGTTTCGAGCGCTATCTGGCGTGGTATGACAAGTATCTGAAGAAGGCGCCTGTGGCCGCCGGCGCATCGACGAGCGATAAGCGGTAGGGCAATTCGTAACGACAGAGGATCGAGGATCGAGGATCGAGGATCGAGGATTGCGTTCCAGGCAATGGCGCGATCTTCAATCCTCGATCCTCGATCCTCAATCTTCAATCCTCGATCCTCAGGCCAGCGCGATATCGAACTGTTCCTGATGCACGGTCGGG